>QHVR01000650.1 GCA_003223595.1 Acidobacteriota bacterium | reverse complement strand
GTTGGCAACTCTATCTACCATTCGTTCCAGGGGCGTGTGGAGCGCCGCCTCGACCATGGCATCTATATGCTCTTGTCGTATACCAACTCTAAGACCATTGAAGATGCCTCCTCCAACACGCAGACCCAAGCCGTCACGTGGAACGGCCAGAATGGTGTTATCTCGCCCTACCAGCGCTACCGCGCCCGCACTCTGGCGTCCGACGACGTGCCGCAAGTCGTGTCGGCCGCCTTCGTCTATGATCTTCCCTTCGGCCACACCAAACGGTTTCTGAATAAGAGCGGTGCGGTGGACAAGGTCGTCGGGGGATGGCAGTTTAGTCCAATTTTCCGCTACTCTCGCGGCATCCCGTTCTTTTTCCGCGACAACGGAGTCTGCAAATCGTACGTAGGAGGCTGCATACCCGGCGTGATCCCTGGGGTGAATCCATTCCTCCAAAACCCAAATAACTTTGATCCCTTCAAGGGCCCGTTGCTCAATATCAATGCTTTCGAGCCCTACAGTAGCTTCGACAAACCAGGGTATTCAGGCTACGGACGCCGGATCAGCAATGTCCGTGGGCCCAACTTCAAGGATCTGGACTTTTCCTTGACGAAGAACACCAAGATTACCGAACGGGTGAACTTCAAGCTCAGCGCGAATTTCTTCAATGCGCTCAATGCCCATTACTTTGTCAATGACGAAAGTCAGAACTTCGGAGGCGATACGGCCTTTAACACTGATATTAGCAACCCCTCGGACGCGCCGTTCGGCACGTGGAATGGAGCGGTCAGCCAGCCACGAACCATACAGGTGGCCGGGAGAATTGAGTTCTAGGCCGTTCAGCCCTTCGTTCAACCGGCCACTCACGGGATCGTGAGTGGCCGGTCTTCATGTCAGGAGTAAATACGCATTACGGTAGTCGCCTGTCTTCAAGGGGCACGCCTCCAGAAGGCATTGTGTTATTTAACGCCGGGCTCTGAAGAGGGGACGTTTCCTTTCTCAACTTCTTGAACTTCTCGATCTGTTCTTGGGCTGCTTCCCGTTTCCCTTGTCGCTGATAGATTCCACCCAGGGTATAGTGAGGCTCCGCATACAAAGGATCCAGATCTATGGCCCGTTGCAGGGGAGCGATGGCTTCTTCGAATTTCCGCTCCTTTTGTAGTACCAGCCCCAACTCGTAGTGAGCTTGGGGAAACTCCGGATTGTAGCTCAGGGCTTCGTGCAGTCGCGCTACAGCTTCATCGAGGCGATTCAGTGATATGAGAGAGACGGCAAGATTTAAGGGTGGCCAGGCGGAAGGCTGCTTCTGCGCACGGTTGAGCTCGATTGCGCGGGTGAAGCTCTGGATGGCTTCATCAAACTGGCCCAAGGCGTCATAGCACAGCCCTAGGTTGTTATACGCGCGCATCATGTTTGGATCGAGCTCAATCACGCGCCGTAACCTGCTTATGGCCGTGGTATAGGCCCGCGCGTCATAGTCTAGCTTGGCCAACCAGTAGAGGTAGAGAGGGTTCTGGGGATCGCCCTGGGAAAGTCTCTGCAGTTCGTCTCGCCCCCAGTCTGGCCGCTTAAGCCGGAGGTAGGCCATGGCCAGCGAAAATCTGCTCTGATCGTCAAGCGAGGCGATCGTTTCCGCTTTCTTCCAGGCAATTGCCGAATTGAGGTACTGGCCGTCGAGGAAGAGTATGTGTCCCATCAGAGTATAGAGCTTGGCGGTGCGGGCTGACTTTGGGTCGCGTTTGGTTTCCTCTAACAAAATGGTCTCAGCGCGCTTGTAGTCGCGGCGATTCAAAGCGCTCTCCACCTCAGCGCTCCGGGAGGGTTCAAGCGGAAGCCCTGCGAGCAATTTCGACGTGCCCGGCACTGGTAACGCCTCGCGCCGGGACTTGTTGCGCAAAGGGCGGAAGGGAAAGCCATCCGGTGAGCAGGACTCCGAATATTAGTTCGCGCCCCCGCTTCAGTGGCCTGTAATTACGGAGCATTGCGTTCCTAGGGGACAGAAGCTGACTTTGCCGCTGCAATTTTCGCTCTAGCCGCCAGCGCGGCCTGACTGTCAGGAACTAAGGACAACTCGCGCTCGATCTCCGCAAGTGCTTCATCGTATTTCTTCTGTTCCAAATAGATGAGCGACCGTGCCAAATGAATTTCGGGAAGCTTGGGGTCAACGTCAGCCGCCTTTTGAAAAGACGACAATGCCTCGTCATACTTTCCTTGATTCCAAAGTTCCAGGGAGAGCGCCTGGTGCAGACGCACAGAGTTGGAATCGAGCTTGGCGATCTCTTTCAACGATGAGCGTGAAAGATCTGCCCAGCTTCTGGCCAACAGGTACACGTATTCGGGATCTCGAGGTGCCAGCCTGGTGAGTTGCTGATACTGATCCACTGAAGCAAAATGCTGTCCCAGCGCATCGTAAGCACGCGCCAGTTGCAAATGTACCTGCGGCTCGGCTGGCATCAGTTTCTCTGCGATCTTTAGCTCACGGGCCGCTTCTGCATTCTTGCCGAGCGCCAGGCAACTGACGCCCAACAGCAAGTGTGCCGGGCCAAACTCCGGCTGCAAACGTAGGGTCTCACGGAATCTTGCAACGGCCTGCTCGTGTTGACCGCGCTCCTGCGCAATGACGCCGAGATTATGATAGACGAGGGGAGATTTCACACCTTGGTGCAAGGCCAGGGTAAAAACCTTCTCGGCGGAATCCAGGTCACCCGCTCGCAGCGCAGCAATTCCTTTGGCAAGTTGCTCCGGGCCAGGTAACGTCGCATTCTGGCCCGCAGTCACACCAGAGCACATACAGAGCAGGGCCACCGCAGCAAGGACGGGGGTTCGATTCATTCCAAGGGACATTTTACTTCTCCGCTCAGCGGCAGCGATATACAATTGACACAACTTCCTGCGTCCTCCTACCCCATTGACTGAGAGTATGAATTCCTACTGGTCACATGTTGCGCCGCCGTGGGTTGTTTTTTGCGCCTTCGTACTCTTTAGCAATTCAGCTCTTTGCCAATCGAGTTCCCCAACCGAGCGGGAAAGGGTGATTACTGAGATCCAGGACCTTATTGACCAGGATCATCTTGACACGGCCAAGCAAAAACTCTACGAGGCGCAGAAGAGAATGACCGATTCGGGCCTCGACAACCTGCTTGGAGTCATCGAGGCTAAGACTGGAGACTACGCCGGCGCGGAAGGAAGCTTCGCGGTCGCTATACGCCGCGCCCCGACCTTCACTGCTCCTTATTTGAATCTGGCACGTCTTTATCAGGAGAACGCTAAACGCTACCCAGAAGGGAAGGCCAAAGCGCTTGCTCTATATGAGCAATTGCTGAGGTTTGATCCCGTCAACAACGAAGCCAACTACCAGGCTGCTGTGCTCTTGATGGAGCAAAGCCGGTACGAGAAGTCGCAGGGGTATTTGTCCCACCTTCCGCGTGACAGCCAAGATATCAGCCAAGCGCTGGCGGTGCGTTGTGCAGACCTGGCCGGTCTTGGCAACCGGATGCGCACGGATCAATGTGCGGCTCGCTTGCGTTCCCGTCCCGATTTTTCCGAAGTCGATGCGCAAACGATTGCCCCCACGCTGGCCTCTGCCAAACGCGAGGATGTCATTGTCGGCCTGGAAGAAGCTCTGGCTAAGCGTGGGATGCTCTCTGGCCATTCTCTGCATACGCTGGGGCTGGCCTATGAGAAGACGGGACAACTCTCACAGAGCCGCAGCGCCCTGGAAAAGGCCTTCTCCAGTCTCGGTTCTTCCTCGACCGACATTCTTCTTGAACTGGCGCGGGTGGGACAAGAGCAAAAAGATTATAAGGGGGCGCTGGGTTACTTAGCGCACGCTGAGGACTTGAATCCAAAGGACGCCGCGATCCCGTACTATTTTGGTGTCCTTTGCCTGCAATTGAATCTTCTCGCGGAAGCCCAAAGGGCAATGGCCAAGGCTCTGGCTCTCGATCCCGATAACCCTTCGTACAACTACTCCATGGGAGCAGTCACAGTTTTCTCGGAGGGTCCGGAGCAGGCCATCCCGTATTTCCAGAAATATCTAGGACTCAAGCCGAAAGACCCACGGGGACAGTTGGCTCTCGGTGCGGCCTATGTCAGAGCTAAGAATTACGCGGCTGGGCTGCCCATGCTTCGCGAGAGCGCGAGCCATTCCGAAACAGCATCCACCGCTCATTATTATCTGGGGCGCATTTTGAACGAAGAAGGCGACCCACAGGGCGCGATCCAGGAATTGCGGCTGTCATTGAAATCGAATACCAATTACCCTGACGCGCTCGCTGAACTGGGACGCTCTCTCTTGACGAAGAAGGACTATCGGCAAGCGCAGGTGGAACTGGACCACGCCCTTGCACTCAGTCCAGACCATTATCAGGCGAACCTTAATCTCCTATTGCTGTACACCAAGATTGGAGATGCGCGCCGCGATTCCCAATCGCAACGGGTCGAAGAACTTAAGAAAGCTGCCGAAGAGAAGAGCCAGGAATTGTCCCGTATTATCGCAATCAGGCCCTTCGATAATTCAGGAAACTAGGATCGGAGAGGCACCGAAGTTGACAGTGAAGCTGATTGGCACCTTGCTTCTGGTTGCGAGTTTGTACGGTTCAGCCTGCGCTCAGTCGCGGGAACTGACGGAAGCATCCCACGCGCTGTATCGCGGTGAACACGATCGCGCTTCGGCGATCGCGCGGCAGTACTTGAAGCTCCACCCCGGCAGTGCAGCAATGCATGTGATGCTGGCTCGCTCGCGCAGAGCTGGCCGCCAACCACCCTGAGCCGGCAATCGTGGAATTGCGAAAGGCGCTGGCCGTCGATCCGCGTAACGTGGACGCACACTACTACCTCTGGCTGACCACAAAGACGCAAGCGCAGAAGGAATACCAAAAGCTCTTCGCGATGGCCCCTGACTATTACCGCGTTCACCAGCTCATGGGCGAAGCAGCGCTTGCCGCCGACCGGCTTACAGAGGCAGAAAATGAATTCCGCGCAGCTCTGGATGCCAAGCCTAACTCCGTTGAAGTGCTGGCGGAACTGGGGAATTTGAAACGCTCACAATCGAAGTACGATGA
>QHVR01000649.1 GCA_003223595.1 Acidobacteriota bacterium | reverse complement strand
GACTGCTTGGCATATTCCACGGCAGCTCTTGCGGAAGCCACGCTGGCCTGGTTTTGCTCTACCGCGAACTGAGCCTGGCGCACTTCGATGGTGACCCGGTTCTCGGTCTGCTGCAGCGCCATTTGCGCCTGGCGGAACTCGAGTTCACCTCGAACCTGCACCGCTTGGGCAGCTCGGTTGCGCAATGGAATGTTCAACTGCAGCCCCGCGCCCTTGTCGGGAGCCGTCGAGTTGACCAACTGATTGAGGGTGCTTCCATAGCCAATGGAACGGATTCCAGGGGGCGTACAAAGCCCAGGAATCGATAATGGGCTGCCGCAGACGCTGTAGTCGCTCTGGCTTCCGCCGGCGCCCGAGCCCCCGTAATAGGCGAAAAGGTCGAGGGTGGGCTTCAGAGAGCTTCGCAAGGCTTTGTTGCTTTGCTCCTGGCTATTCAACTGGATGCGTCCTTCCACCAGTTCGGCGCGGTGATGCAGTGCCTCATTGACCAAATCTTCAGTGGGCTGGATCTGTTCGCTTTCGGGAACTTCCATCGTGGAAGTCGGAACCACATCCGCCCGGGCCAGCACTGGATCGTGAAGAGTGCGGCTGAGCGCGTTCTTCATCACCAACTGTTGTAACTGAAGGTTGGTCTTGGCAACCGTCAGGGCCTGCTGGTCGGCCGCGACCGTGCTCTGCGCGCGCACTGCTTCAATGGGAGCAAGACTGCCGATTTCGACTTGCTTCCGGGTATCCGAGAGCGTCTTCTGGGAGAATGCCAGAGATTCTTCCTTCACCCGCTGGTTCTCGTAAGCGTAGACGAGGTCCCAGTACATATTTTCGATCTGGTCGACGGTAGTGAGAATTTGCAGACGAAAAGCTACGTCCGAGAGTTCACGGTTGTTTTTGGCGATACTAATGAACCGGGTATTGGCAGCTAACCCGAAACCCTGCAAAAGGTGCTGCGTCAGTTTGAATTGAAAACCTGAGGTCAGCGCGGGACTCAGCGTCGAAAAGGGGTTGCTGCCGGTAACGCGGCTGTTGTTGAAACCAACATTCAAGTTCGTGCCCCAGTGGAAGCCCTGCTGGTAGGCGAAATTGCCCGAAAACGTGTTCTGAAAGTTTCCGCAGAACACACTTGTGCACTCGAACCGCTGGTGATCGCTTTGCAACGTGCCAGTAACGATGGGATCAAAGCTGGTAATTGGGGGGCCGAATAGCCCGCCAGAAGCGGTTTCCACGATGCCGCCCGCTCCGGCGCCTGCTCCACCCGCTCCGAGAGTAGTGCCGCCAGTACCGGTACCCACTTGTGTACCGATGCCGCCCACGCCGCCACCCGGAGTATTCTGCACGACCCCGAGATTGACGCCCAGAATCTGAGCGCCCTCTTTGGCGCGCAGCACGTCTGTGTCGGCGATATTGAGGTTATAGCGTGCACTGGCGATATCGAGATTATTCTCCAGCGCTAGCGCAATGGCATCGTTCAGAGATAGATAGAGCTTGCCGTCATGCATAAGCTGGTCGATGCGCGCCGTGTTCGCGAGGTTCGGATCGGCTACATGCTTAGGAATATAGGGACCCACCGGATTAGGAAAATGGGATGCAGGTTTGACATAGTTCAAAGCTGGAAGAGGGCGCGCCTCAGGCGTGTTTTGCGCACTGGGAGCGGCCGGAGGCTGCGACTCCTGGGCCAGGCACGCGAGAGTGAGAACTCCCGATAAACTCGCGATGGCGGCGGACCGGATGAATGAAGCTATAGGGGCGGATGGCATCTACTCATCTCCAATCGTGAAACGGTTATAAGTTCGGCGGCAAAAAAAGCGCCGGAGACAGCCGGGTTCGTCCAGATCAAAAGTTCTATTCAGGCATTGGTACGCAAAGAAACGGCGGAAGGTTCCTCAAAGCTGGGATGAAAAACGACCTTTCCGGTTCCACGTGCCATCTGGGTTGCACGGTTCCCGGGCGACCTCGATCCGAGTTGCGCAATGCAGGACGAGTTCCTCGGAAACCGAATAGTATATCTGACCAACACCTGGCCGGGTTACGCCGGATTTCCTCTACCTGATAGATTGCTGGCACAACCCGAAGTACCTTCGATGATCGGGAGTGGGCGAAGGACTCGAAAGATCGCAATATGCGCAATCTCAAAATGATCCTTTCCTATGACGGCGCGGAGTTCTCGGGATGGCAAGTGCAACCTGATGCAGCGACCGTGCAGGGGACACTGGCCTCAGCGATTGGACGAATCACCGGAGAAAAGGTATTGCCCCAGGGCTCGGGACGCACCGATGCGGGAGTGCATGCGCTGGCGCAGGTGGTGACATTTGTCACGGAGTCTTCGGTCCCTACGGAAAATTTCCAGCGGGCCTTGAACGATATTTTGCCGGCGTCGGTGCGCGTGATGGACGTTGTGGAGGCGCCGCCGGGGTTTCATGCGCGGCATTCGGCGCGGGCAAAAACTTATCGGTATCGCATCTATCGGGGTGCGATTTGTCCACCATTTCTGGCGCGCTATGTCTGGCACTATCCTTATCCGCTGAATGAGAGTGCGATGGCGGAGGCCGCAGGGCCGGTGGTGGGCGAAAAGGATTTCACTTCCTTTGCGGCCGTGGATCCGGAACGTGGGCGAGAAGGCGAGCCAGCCTCGAATGTGCGGACGATTTTTTCATCCGCATGGCAACGCTGCGGGGCGGAATTTGTCTATAGCGTGCGCGGGTCGGGATTCTTACATCACATGGTGCGCAATCTGGTGGGGACATTCATATTGGTGGGCAAGGAAACGCTGGCGGTGCACGACATCACGCGCATCCTCGAGGCCCGTAACCGGTCAGCGGCGGGGGCGACGGCTCCGGCGTGTGGACTTTATTTAGTCGAAGTCGAGTATGA
>QHVR01000648.1 GCA_003223595.1 Acidobacteriota bacterium | reverse complement strand
GAATGTCTCCATTCAGGACATTGCGGAGAGCGTGTTCGTTTACCTGGGCATCCCATTCCTCGCGGGGTTGATCACGCGATTCCTGCTGCTGCGCGCCAAGGGGAGACAATGGTATGAGAACTCGTTTATCACGCGAATCAGCCCGATCACGCTCATCGCGCTCCTGTTTACGATCGTGATCATGTTCTCGCTCAAGGGCGAATACATTGTTCCCCTTCCGATGGATGTGGTTCGCATCGCGATTCCTTTGTTGATCTACTTCGTTGTGATGTTCCTGGTGTCGTTCTATATGGGACGGAAGCTTGGTGCAGACTACTCCAAGACCGCGACATTGTCCTTCACCGCTGCCAGCAATAATTTTGAGTTGGCGATTGCGGTAGCCGTCGCCGTTTTCGGAATCAATTCCGGGGCTGCGTTCGCTGCAGTGATCGGGCCTCTGGTGGAGGTTCCCGCGCTGATCGGATTGGTGAACGTTGCGCTGTACTTTCAGCGGCGCTACTTCGTGCAGAAAGATGCGCAGAGGCTGCCGGTCCTGGCATCCGCACAGCGTGGATGAACTGGGTCACGTGGTCGGACCGGTCCATTCCAACTCGCAAAAACCTTCGTAGCTTTTCCAACCCCTCGTTCCCATATACAATCCAACAAGTTCCACGCGGATCGGTGGAATCTCCGCGTCGTTGATCAGAATCTAAACAGGCAAGGATCAGAACCTGATGGCGACTAGCAAAACCGACCCCAAGCTGGCCATGGCGGCCAACGGCGCCAAGAAGTCCAGGTTTTACGAAGGCCTTACGCGTGAGCAACTGATCCAGGCCTATCGCTTCATGTACACTTCCCGGCGCATCGACGATCGGGAGATCTTGCTGAAACGCCAGCAAAAAATCTTCTTCCAAATGTCGGGTGCCGGACACGAAGCCGTCGGCGTGGCTGCCGGGCTGGCGCTGAAGACGGGATACGATTGGTTCTACCCTTATTATCGTGATCGCGCGCTCTGCCTGACATTGGGTGTTCAGCCCTACCAGATGTTTCTGCAGGGCGTGGGGGCGGCCGATGACCCCAGTTCGGGCGGCCGCCAGATGCCATCGCACTGGAGCTATCCGGCGCTGCACATCGTGACCCAGTCCTCGCCGACCGGATCGCAGATTCTGCAGGCTGTCGGCTGCGCTGATGGTGGACGTTACCTGAGCCATCATCCCAATGCCGCGCAGGCTCCCACATCGGGCTCTCCGGACTACCGCCAGTTCAAAACGGTGAGCTTCCAGAATGATGAAATCACTTACGTGTCGCTCGGAGACGGAACCTCCAGTGAAGGAGAGTTCTGGGAGGCGATGAACACCGCGGCTCTGGGCAAGCTGCCGGTGATCTTCTGTGTGGAAGACAATGGGTACGCGATTTCCGTTCCCGTTGAGGTGCAGACGGCTGGCGGCAGCATCTCGCGTCTGGTATCGGGATTCCCCAATTTTCATTTTGAAGAGGTGGACGGCACTGATCCCGTGGCCAGCTACGCCGCGTTCCGGCGCGCTGCCAAGTACTGCCGCGCAGGACATGGTCCCGCCTTCGTTCATGCTCACGTGATTCGTCCCTACTCGCACTCGCTGTCTGATGACGAGCGCCTTTACCGTCCAGATGTTTCTGCTGCGCGAGGGCATTCTCGACGATAAGGGCATCAACCAGCTGGAGAAAGAAGTCGAAGCAGAGCTGCAAGTGGCCGTGGATCGCGCTCTGGAAGCCTTGCCGCCCGCGCCGGAATCGGTGATGCAGAACTTGTACTCACCCGATCTGGATGTCACCTCTTCCGTCTTCGACACTCCGGCCATCGTTGCGGAATCCAGCAGTGACGGTAAGAAGATAGCGCCAAAAACAATGGCCGACCTTATTACTGCCACGCTGCGCGACGAAATGAAGCGCGACGAGCGCATCGTGATTTTTGGTGAGGATGTCGCCGATTGCAGCCGCGAGGAATACCTGAAGCACAAGCTGGTCAAGGGAAAAGGCGGAGTGTTCAAACTCACCTTCGGCCTGCAGTGCGAGTTCGGCAATGACCGCGTCTTCAACTCGCCTTTGGCGGAAGCCGCGATCGTGGGCCGGGCGACTGGCATGGCGACGCGCGGATTGAAGCCGGTGGTCGAGATTCAATTCTTTGACTACATCTGGCCGGCGATGATGCAGCTCAAAGACGAATTGCCCACGATCCGCTGGCGGTCCAATAATGGCTTCTCGGCGCCCTGCGTGATCCGCGTGGCCATTGGCGGATATCTCACGGGTGGTGCCATCTACCACTCGCAATGCGGCGAGAGCATCTTCACGCACATTCCCGGCCTGCGCGTGGTCTTCCCGTCGAATGCGCAGGATGCCGCCGGCCTGCTAAGGACAGCCGTACGCTGCGACGATCCCGTGCTGTTCCTGGAGCACAAGCGCCTGTATCGCGAATCGTATGGTCGCGCTTCGTATCCGGGGCCGGATTACATGATCCCGTTCGGCAAGGCTAAAGTCGTGCAGGCGGGCACGGACCTGACCGTGATCAGCTACGGCGCGGTCATTCCGCGCGCGCTGCAAGCGGCGCAAAAATTGGAACGCGAACAGGGTGTGAAAGTTGAGTTGATCGATCTGCGCAGCTTGAATCCGTTCGACTGGGACACCATTGCGGCTTCGGTGGCGAAAACGAATCGTGCACTCGTGGCCTACGAAGACACGCTCAGTTGGGGATACGGCGCGGAGATCGCTGCGCGAATCGCCGACCAGCTCTTTGATCAGCTGGATGCTCCGGTACGGCGCGTCGCCGCCAAGGACACGTTTGTTGCCTACCAGCCGATCCTGGAAGACGCCATTCTCCCGCAGCCTAACGACCTCTATTTGGCAA
>QHVR01000647.1 GCA_003223595.1 Acidobacteriota bacterium | reverse complement strand
GCCCTGGTACTGGCCCATCGACCGTTCCGCCGCAAAGGTTGAATCGATCGCACTCTGGAAATTCTTGAAGTCCCATTGTTCCCAAAAACGATTGTCTCCGGCACAAGCCTCCGGACTGGGTTGACACGCACTTGGCGCATAGGTGCGCCAGGCCGGCGTAATCTGCGGGTTCGGAAGCGTCAAAACGTTCCAGCTGGTTTGCGGTCCGGCCGCAGCCATCGCAGCAACACAGGTGAACATCAGCATGCAACACACAACAACGAGCAGGCGAACCAAGGCTGTTCGCATATCTCCCCCTGGGTTTAAACCGCGCCTACTGGTGGACAAATCTGGCTAGTCTGGGACCGAAAAACGCGGATATTTTGTAGGAATGTTCCAAAGTTTAGGGGCACTGCTCGCTAGATGCAAGGCTTTTCTGCAGTGAAAACCGTAGTTTCTTTACGTAATGCGGGGCTTAAGACCGTCTGAAAGATTCTGGCACGGGGTTGCGGCCGACTTAAGCTCGAACCCCTCTCACCAACTCCCGATCCATCCACTCGAGAATCAACTTACGCATCTCCGGCAGCTCCACGTGCGCGCAATCGAATAACTCAATGCGGCAATCCGACTCTTTGCCATGCTTGCGATACAGCGGCAGCAAATGGTCGCGAACTTTCTCCACCCCAGCCGCAGGCGTCAGCGGATCCCGCCGCCCATTCACGCTCAATCGCGCACGCGGCACGATCAGCTCATTTATGTCCGCCGTCTGAAAATGCTTCAGCAACGAAGGAACGTAGTAATAGATCCCGTGCTCTTTCAGCCCCTGCGTGCGGATCAGCTCTTCATAATCCGTAAGGCAGCACACGTCCATGCAAACCTTCACCCGCGGATCTAGCGCCGCCAACCACCAGGCCTTCGTCGATCCCATCGACATTCCCAGGGAGCCCAGCCGCGCGCTGTCCACCTCCGGCCGGCTCGCCAGATAATCCATGGCGCGAAACTCGTCGAACATCATCATCCCGTACAGCACCTGCCCGCGCCACAACATCAGCTTGAATGCATCCTGCTCGCCCTCGCCGCCATCGGCCACGTGCTTGCGTTCCCCAAAGCACCAGCTGTCGATCGCCAGCGTGACCAGCCCTTTCTCCGCGCACACCGGAGCATACGCGGGTTGCGCGTCCACTCCCTTCAGCAGCTGCTCCTTGCCGAGGTCATACATCCCGCCATGCCAGTGTATGTAAAGCAGCCCTGGAGCCTTCGGCTGCCGCTTGTGCGGAATCAGCAATAAAGCAGGCACCGGCTCAATGCCATTGAGATCGAGTACCAGCCGCTCCAGCGTGTAACCGTCGTGCTCTTCCTTTCGTATCAGCTTCGGAGGTCCGGGGCGATGTTTCCAAGGCAAATCGCCTAACAGTCGCCACAACTCGCGTCGCCTCATGATTTGCCGCTCAGTAAACGATGCCAAACTATCGGCACTCCCCACAGGTACCGTCCCCGTTGCAGCGACCGAACCCACAACGGCCGCAGAACCCTCAAGAAACTCCCGTCGAGTCCAATCGTTCATAGAAAATTCCTAATCCCTTCACGGAGCGGTGACCGTATCCCCCGGCAAATTATAGGCGTGTCCCCCAGCATGTAGGGACAGCCGCCATCGGCTGTCCAGCGGACCGAAGCTCCGCTGCGTTCGCGCTAAGCGACTCTTTACCGCAGAAAATCCAGCCCACCAAGCCCTCCGGATGCCATTTCCCGCCAAACGGCAACGTTTCCGCCCGGGCGGACGTCATAGCACTGCCGTAATATGCCCACCCCTCGCCCAGCCCGAGACAATAGAAGGATTATCGACCCTCATCGAAAACCCGCGTTGCTGGGATTGCTGGCTTTTGCCATGGCCTGCGCCTCGGCATCGGCACAGGACACTGATATGCCAGCTGCTGTTGCCGCTCGAACCAAGGCACCGGCACACTCCGCATTGCTCACCCCGCGCGAAGGCTCGTCTGTCATTGACGC
>QHVR01000646.1 GCA_003223595.1 Acidobacteriota bacterium | reverse complement strand
AACCGCAAAGTATGACGAGCGCTACTGGCGACGACGAGGTCCAGCCCGCTTTTACCGCTACCTAAAATCGGATCAGTCCGCCGCCATCCTAAACCCAGACCGCTAGCGTCTGCGGAACCGATGATTCAACCGATTCTCTCCCCAAATATCCCTTCTGATTTTCGTTAGAATTGCCTTCATGCACCGCGCATTCGGACTCGAGATCCCGCAGACCCTGCAAGACATTTGTGATCCGCGACGCTTGGCCCTCATCGTCTATGACATGCAGGTCGGAATCGTCAAGCAGATCGCAAACGGCCCCCAGATCACCGCCAACGTCGCGCAGGTCCTCGAAGCCGCTCGCTCCGCCGGCATTCGCGTGATCTTCACTCGTCACATGTCGCTGCCCAAAGAGCTCATGGGAGTTTTCCAGCTTCGCATGGCGAT
>QHVR01000313.1 GCA_003223595.1 Acidobacteriota bacterium | reverse complement strand
GCGTAGTCTGCGGCTTGGGCGAGATAATGGCCAACTTCTCGCCCACCAGCGCATTGAGCAAAGTAGATTTCCCGGCATTAGGCCGGCCAAGAATGCAGACGAATCCAGATCGAAAAGGCATGAGAGCAGCTCTAGCTGCTAGCTCCTAGCTGCTAGCGACCATCTCCACTATAAGCGATGTCCTGCGAGAGTACTTTTGTGAAGAACAAAGCATCTGAGAATTCGACGGATTTAAGCTAGGAGCTAACAGTTAGAGCTAGCAGCTATCCGCTTCAAATCTTCAACGGCCGCGGCTGCACGGTCGTCACCCGCACCCGTTCCACTTTGCGATCGGTGGCTTCCAGCACTTCAAAGCGAAGGCCATCTTCCTCCACCACCTCGCCTTTGTGCGGAATCCTGCCCGCCAGTTCGCTGACCAGCCCCGCGATGGTCGCCGATTCCTTGCCTTCCGGCTTGATCCCGAACAGTTCATCCAGGCGATCCACATCCATGCCGCCCGCGACCACGAACACCCGTTCGCCCTCGCGCACCACTTCCGGCTTATCGCGGTCGTCGCGAATCTCCCCCACAATTTCTTCCACCAGGTCTTCGATCGTCACCAGCCCAGCGACGCCCCCGTACTCATCCACCACAATCGCCATCCGGATGTTGTCCTTCTGCATTTCGCGCAGCAGATCGCTTCCCAGTTTGCTCTCCGGCACGAAGTGCACGTCCCGCCGCATGATGCTGTCCAGCGTGCGAATCTTCGCCTCGCTGTCCGGCACCTGCAGTACGTCCTGCGCATATACAATGCCCTTGATATTGTGGATGCTGCCTTCGTAGACCGGCACTCGCGCGTAATGCTTGATCCGCAGTTTCTCGATGAGTTGCTCGACGGTTGTGTCGGTCGTAAGAGCAAACATTGCGGGCCGTGGCTTCATTGCTTCGCGTACCGTCTTGCCACTGAATTCCACGACCGACTGGATCAGATCGCGATCTCCCGCCTGAATAATCCCCTCTTCCTGCCCAGCCTCGATGAGAGCATCCACTGCTTCCGCCGAGGTCTCCGGTTCCTCTCGTGTATTCTCTTTCGTTAGCGACGCCACCGACTGCAGAAACCCGAGAACAATCGTTACCGGCATGACGACATAGATGAGCAGGCGCAGAAACAATGTCCAATGACTAAGCCACTCGCCCTTAGTCCGCGAGAAGAAGACAAACGGCAGAAATCTCTGGAAAACGATAACGATCAGCAGCAGGCTGATGGCTGCCTGCAGAACTTCATAGACGCCCCAAAATTGGTCACTGAAAAGCAGGAACCCAATCAGCAAAGTGACGGTGGCCATAGTTAATTGCGTCAGGACGGCCATCGATAGCGACGCGCGACCGCGGCTCACCCGCAGTTTGGGCTCGATCTTCTGCTCGAAAACGTCGATATTGTCCTGAAACTCGCGGGAGAGAAATTTTCCAAGCTCCTGATACACGCGGTCCACGTAAGAAACTAGGGTCAGCACACCAATCAGGAGCAGCAGCGCAAACGCGACGGCAATGGTCATGCCGTCCTCCCGCCTTGGCGCGGACCCCGCGAACGACTTGAGGCCTTAACGGATTCTCCGGCGCGCTCCGTCAAAGAACCAGGCAGCCTTAGGGCGCGGCGCAGCTCAGCCTCTTTCCTGGCCATCTGCCCATTATCATGCTCGTGGTCCATACCCGCCAAATGAAGGATCCCGTGCAGCGCCAGCACCTTCACTTCAGATGCCACAGAATGCCCCAGCCGCGCCGCATTTTGCGCCGCAATATCGGCCGAGATTGCGATCTCTCCCGCAAAACCCGCTCTGCCGCTTGATATCGCCTGTTCGGAGGGAAACGAGAGAACGTCCGTGGGCTTGTTCTTTCCCCGAAATCGCGCGTTCAGTGTACGCATGGCAGCGCTGCCGGTGACCAGCACATTCACCCTCCCGCGCAGCCGGGACTCCCGTCGAGCCCGCGTCACGAACCGGCTCAGCGATTCCTCGCTCAACCCGACAACCTTTTTCTGCAAGATCACCAATCCCGAATTCCTCAAACACCAATTTCTGGCCCGAAAAGAAAAAGGAGGGCCAATTCGCAGCCCTCCCCAATCCCCAAATCTTATTGCTTCGTATCCGTCGCAGCAGGCTTCTCGTCCAGGGAAGCGCCCGAATGTTTCTCAGCCATCTCCGCCAACTCCGGATTCTTCGCCTCTGCCAGCAAAAGCATCTGCTGCTCAGTCACCCGGGTCTTGTGCTCGTCATACGCGCGCACAATCCGCTGCACCAGATGATGCCGCACCACGTCGCCTTCATCGAAGTGCACGAACGCCAGGCCCTCCACGCTCTTCAGAACGTCAATCGCCTCCAGCAGGCCACTGCGCCGCGCGTTGGGCAAGTCGATCTGCGTCACGTCGCCGGTGATCACCGCCTTGGAGTTAAATCCCAGCCGGGTCACGAACATCTTCATTTGCTCCGAGGTAGTGTTCTGCGCCTCATCCAGGATGACGAATGAATCGTTCAGCGTGCGTCCGCGCATGAAAGCAATGGGAGCAATCTCAATCACGCTCTTCTCCAGATAGCGATCAACTTTCTCCGGATCAAGCATGTCATACAACGCGTCATAGAGCGGACGAAGATAAGGATCGATCTTGTCCTGCAACGTGCCGGGAAGGAATCCCAGCCGTTCCCCCGCCTCCACCGCCGGACGAGCCAAAATAATTCGGTTGACCCGCTTCGCCAGGAGCGCCGAGATCGCCATCGCGACCGCCAGATAAGTCTTGCCCGTGCCAGCCGGACCAATGCCGAATACCATGTCGTGATTCTCGATGGCATCGAGATATCGCCGCTGGTTTCCGCTCTTCGGCTGTACCGTGCGTCGTCCGAACGACCGCTGCCGTCCCGCCTCCGCCAGCCCGCGCAGAGTGGCGTTCGGATCGGTCGTCAGCACGCGCACCATGCTGTTCAAATCGCCATTGTTGAAGGTGAATCCCGACCGCTGCAGGGTTTCGTAATCGGCGAATACCTGCTCGGCGCGCGCCACATCACGCGGCGCGCCCTCCAGGTCGATGGAATTCGACCGCAGATCGATGCTGATGTTGAAGCTATCTTCCAGCAGGCGCACGTTCTCGTCGCGCGGGCCGAAAAACGTTTCGATGTTGGGGCTGACCCCGATGCTTTTCTTCATGCGTGTGTGGTTTTATCGTGGCGTGTGCCCGGGGGCTGGATCGCAAGCTTCGAGCCATGCGCCTGCGGATGCGGGACACAATCACACCTGCTCGACCTCGTCGAAAAAGCAGGATTTAGCGTGGGAACACAACCGGTCGGAATGCGGATGCCCTGAGGGCAAATCACTACCATTAAGTACCAGCCTACCCCGGTCAAGAAGGCGCGTCAACACGCTTTGGATGCACTTCCCTCGCCCAGGGATGCTGCCACCGCCCGCGTCCTGGCCCACTCTCGCAGGGCTGCAATCTCCTCCGCGCGCGTGGTCGAAAGCGGCACCGTCTGACTCAATGCGTCTAGCAGCAACTGCGTGCTGAGCGGCTTCTTCTCGGAATACGCAGCATAGAGCGCACCCTGCACTGCGGCGTCGATTTCCGCCCCGGAATACCCCTTGGCGGCAGCCGCAACTTCCTCCAGATCAAACTCAGCGGGATTCCGTTTGCGCCTGGCCAGCTGGATGGAAAAGACTTGTTTCCGCTCCGCCTGGTTCGGCAGATCGACAAAGAACAACTCATCAAACCGACCTTTGCGGATCAGTTCCGGAGGCAGCACTGTCACGTTGTTACAGGTAGCAGCCACGAACACCGGCGCCTTACGATCCTGCATCCACGACAGGAACGACGCCAGCAGCCGCGAGGAAACTCTTTCCAGTTCATCAATCCATAACACACAGGGCGCGAGGCTCTCGGCCACCTGGAACACCTTGCGAATCCGCTTCTCTGTCTCGCCAATGTATTTGTCGTACACCGCCGACGTATCGAACTTCACCAGTGGCAACTTCCATTCGCCCGCCACCGCCCGCGCACACAAGCTCTTGCCGCACCCTTGCACTCCGAGAATGATGACGCCGTGTGGCGGCTCCAGCCCGAACTCCCGTGCCGAATCTTCCCAGGAGCCACGTCGCTGCTGCAGCCACTTTTTCAGATTCTCCAGCCCGCCGATGCTCGCCATATTGTCCGACGCCTCGACAAACTCCAGCATCCCCGAATGCCGCAACAGTTGTTTCTTGGCTTCGAGTACATCCGTGACGCTCTCCGGACACAACGCGTATCGCGTCACCAATGCCTGCGAAATCGCGCGCTCCGCTTCTTCCTCGCTCAAGCCGCGCAAATTCGCCGCCATCGCATCCACGCCCGCAGCATCGAGTTGCAACTTCAACGTGTAAGTCTTCGCCAGGCGCGTATACGTCTCGCGCACGATCTCGTGCAACCGCTCGCGATCTGGCAGCGGGAGATCGAAGTACTCCACTAACTTCGCCAATTCCGCAGGCACGCTCAGTTCCGGAGACGTGATGATCACTGTCCGCCGGTTCGCCGAGAACTTCTGCCCCACATCTCGCAACCGGCGCACCACCACCGGATCGTCCATGTGCCGGTGAAAATCCTTGAGGATGAAAACTGCCTCCACCGTCATCGACTCCATGTTGGCCAGCGCCTGCACGGGATCACGGCTGTTGTACATCGACGCGCCCGCCGCCGCGCCAGAATCAACTACCATCGACGTCGTCATCGCACGCGTAAGCCGATCTGCTTCTCCCCCGCCCGGACTCAGCACGGATCGCGCCTGACGTGCCGCTGCCGTCCAACCCATAGACTGATCAATGCGGGCCTGAATCCCGAGACTCGCGCCCTGCAGAGGAGAAGAAGGAGCGGCAGTAGAACTGGATCGCACCAGCCCATCCGCGATCGTCCACTCGAACGTAGCCATGTTAAGCTCCGAGCAGGCGGTGCGCACGAGATTAACCGCGCGCACCTCCTCCGACGTCTCCATCACGACGATCGGAGTCGACGAGTTTATCAATACCTTCAGGCGTTCCAGTCCATCAGGCAAAAGCTTTTCCTTCGTGAACTTCAGGGTGGTTGCGAGGGCCATCTGTTTGACCCATCGAGAGATGCTCCCATATAATCAATGTTTCGGACCCACCCGAATATCTCTCTGAGTACACGAAGGTAACGAACCAGACATGGCAAATCATCTTTCTGCGCAGAAGCGCGCCCGCCAAACCGAACGCCGTACCGCGCGCAATCGTGCCAACACTTCTTCCCTGCGTACCCAGCTCCGCGACTTGCGCGAGACCATCGCCAAGGGCGACAAGGTCGCCGCCGAGCAGTCCTACCGCAAGACGGTCTCCGTGCTCGATAAGGCCATTCGCAAAGGGACCCTGCACGAGAACACCGCGTCGCGGTATAAATCCCGGCTGAATGCCCGCGTGGCAGCGCTGAAGTAGAGCACCACCTTGAAATTCGAAACGGCAGATCGTGAGATCTGCCGTTTTGTCATTCCGTGCAACAACCTACAAGTGGATGCCGAACTCGCGTTGCAGGATCCTCCGCCGCTCCTCCTCAGACGCAATCACCGTCTCCTGACGGCTGCCCGTGCTCGTCACAATTAGCTTCATCTCCGATAACGTAATCCGTCCCTGCGGAGTAGCTCGCGAGCAAATCCGTTTCTGCGTGAATGACGACTTAGGCGAAGTCTGATGAACGTGACACATGCCCGCGAACTCCTCTAAACGGCGGGGCAGCAGCGAAAATGAGTACTGCGCGATCCAATCCCCGGCGGACTCCCGCTTTTGCATTTGCCACTGGCCTGCATCTTCGATGAGCCGGAATGTGCCCGAAGGATCCGCCTGTTCCGTTTCTGCTTCCAACCGCAGCGGTTCCAAGAACGAATCTCCGAATCCCACATCCGCGAGCCAGGGTTCCTCGAGATCGATTCGAAGCGTCAGATGATCGAACTCCGGGCCCTCTCCTCCGTCGCTCCGCGCCACCCGCGCGGACAGGAGCGTCACCTGAAATCCCAAAGCCCGCAGCAACCCCGCAAACGCGCCGTTCAACTCGTAGCAAAACCCTCCGCGCTGCAGCTCTAGAATTTTCCTGAGAATCGCCTCTTCCTCCAGCACGATCTTTCGGCCCAGCGAGATGTCCAGATTCTCGAAAGGTACCGTAAGCAGGTGAGCACGGTGCAGCGCCCGAAGATTTCCCACCGTCCCTTCGATCGGCCCCAAGTACCCGATGCGATCGAGATAAGAGCGCACGTCCAACACAGCCCTAATTCTAACGGGGGCGTCCCCCTATAAGCGCTAACTTAAGAATTCCTTCCGGATTGCTCGTCATCATGGACCTAACCTTACCTGCTCAGGTAAACAAAATGCGAGTAGGAACCTTGCTTTCGGACGACCAGGATTTTTGTTAGGGTTCAAAGGGCTTACCCGACGTTCCGAGGGGATTTGGGAGAGTTTGGAGAGTAATGAGTGGGAATATTTGGGGGGGCGCAGGCCACGCATAGCGACTATCAACTAGGAGAACGGCAGGTAGAGAATGGAAGCGCTGGCGCAAATCCCCGCAGGAGGAGAACCGGCAAGAGGTCAAGACGCCCAACTCATTTCCGCGGTATTGCGCAAGGATCGAAAGGCGACGGCGGAATTTGTTGCACGCTGCTCGGACTGGCTGTATCCCTTCGTGTGGCGCCGTCTCTCGCCCTGCACGGACATGGTTGAAGACCTGATGCAGGAGATCCTGATATC
>QHVR01000597.1 GCA_003223595.1 Acidobacteriota bacterium | reverse complement strand
GCGTGGATCTTCCCCGCCAGAAGCACATTAATATTGCGCTGACCTACATTTATGGAATCGGCAATCCACGCGCGGTACGGATTCTCGACGAAGCAAAGGTCGATCCCATGAAGAAGGTCCAGGACCTCAGCGAAGAAGAGGTTAACCGGATTCGTACGGTCATCGAGGCCGAGGGCTTGGTGGAAGGTGATCTGCGCAAGGAAGTTTCGATGAATATCAAGCGTCTCATCGAAATCGGCTCCTATCGCGGATTCCGACACCGCCGGAACCTGCCCGTGCGTGGTCAACGGACGCACACCAATGCTCGGACGCGCAAAGGTCCGCGTAAGGGAACAGTAGCGCAGAAGAAGAAGTCGGCGGCAAAGACCTAAAGGCAGTTGTCAGTTCTCAGTTGCCAGTTCTCCGTTAAAAACGGGAATTGGACGGGTTTGCTGAGAGCTGAGAACTGAGAACTGAGAAACTTTATTTATGGCAAAACCAGCAGCAGCGGGTGGCACCGGAGCCGCGCCGGACAAAAAAGGCAAGAAGAAGACATTCAAGAAGAAGGAGCGCAAGCACGTGCCGCATGGGCTGGCTTACGTGCAGGCATCCTTCAATAACACGATCGTGACGATTTCTGACATGAACGGGAACGTTCTGTCGTGGAAGAGTTCGGGATCGCTGGGCTTTCGCGGGTCGCGCAAAGGAACACCATTCGCCGCGCAACAGGCGGCATCGAATGCGGCGAACATGGCGCGCGATCATGGAGTCCGCAGCGTGGACGTGCGGGTGAGCGGTCCAGGGTCGGGGCGCGAATCGGCTGTACGCGCGCTGGCTGCGTCTGGAATTGAAGTGCGCTCGATTCGCGATGTGACGCCGATTCCGCACAACGGATGCCGACCGCCGAAAAGACGTAGAGTCTAGTTTCAAGTTTCGGTTTCGAGTTTCGAAAGACTAGAAACTCGAAAGTCGAAACCGACAATCACAACCGGGAGGAAGGGAAGCCAGTCCCGTAAACCGGTTTATCAAGGAGAAACATGGCACGTTATACCGATGCAGTCTGCCGTCTATGCCGCCGCGAGGGCATGAAGCTGTTCCTCAAAGGCGCGAAATGTTTTAGCGATAAGTGTCCCATCGAGAAGCGCAACTTCGCTCCCGGACAACATGGCAAAGACCGCAAGGCCAAGATTGTAGGGTACGGCCTGCAGCTGCGTGAGAAGCAGAAAGCGAAGCGAATCTACTTCACGCAGGAAGGGCAGTTCCGTAACTACTTCGAGAAGGCCGCGCGCTCCAAGGGCGTGACCGGCGAGAAGCTGCTGCAGCAACTGGAGCGGCGTCTGGACAACGTTGTATTCCGTCTGGGATTCGCGCAGTCGCGGCGCCAGGCGCGGCAATTGGTGCGTCACGGACACGTGGCCGTCGACAACCGCAAGGTCAACATTCCTTCTTACGAAGTGAGCGCGGGCGAGGAAATTTCCATTCGCGAAAACAGCAAGAAGCTCACCGTGCTCGAGTTGGCCAAGGAATTCGCCAGCCATGGCACGTTGCCCAGTTGGCTTGAGGTCGATCGCGACAATTACAAGGCGCGGATTCTCTCATTGCCCAAGCGGGAAGATATTCAGCTGCCGGTTAACGAGCAGTTGATTGTTGAGTTGTACAGCAAGTAAGTTTCAAGTTTCGGGTTTCGAGTTTCGCGAGAAGAACGAATGTTCTCGGTGAAACCCGAAACTGGAAACGCGAAACTGGTCCACACATTCGAGCCAGATCAGCCTTTCCTAACTATGACCTGAGTTGGACCACTCAGCGAGTCAGGATTGAGCCAAACGGCCGAAGGAGAAACAAATGCTTTGGAAAGGTTTTCAGAAACCGAAACGTCTCGCAGTTGACCAGTCCACTCTCACCGACAAATACGGCATCTTTTGGGCGCAGCCGTTTGAGCGCGGATTCGGCACCACCGTGGGCAATGCCCTGCGGCGCGTGCTACTGAGCTCCATCGAAGGCGCCGCCGTGACCGCGGTGAAGATGGAAGGCGTGCTGCACGAATTTCAGTCCATCCCCGGCGTGGTGGAGGATGCGACCGACATCATTCTCAACCTGAAGCAGATTCCATTCAAACTCGCGGGCGATGCTCCGAAAGCGATCTACCTGCGGGCGGATCAGCCGGGCGTTGTTACGAGCGGCATGATCGAAGCGGATGGGGATGTCGAAGTGCTGGATAAAGATGTTTACATTGCGACGGTCAGCGAGGGCGGCAAACTCGACATGGAAATGCGGCTGAAGCGCGGCCGCGGATATGTTTCCGCCGACAAGAACTTCGACGAGGACCTCGGGATCGGATTCATTCCGATCGACTCCGTGCACTCGCCGGTGCGCAAATGCAACTACACCGTAGAAGCGGCGCGTCTGGGACAGATTACCGACTACGACAAGCTCACACTCGAAGTGTGGACCAACGGCTCCATTGCGCCGGCTGATTCGATTGGCCTGGCGGCGAAGCTGCTCAAGGACCACATGAATATCTTTATCAATTTCGAGGAAGAGATCGAAACTGGTACTTCGTCTTCGGATGATCGCAAGCCTGAGATTCACAACGAGAACCTGAACCGCTCGGTGGAAGAACTCGAGCTTTCAGTGCGCAGCTACAACTGCCTGAAGAATGCAAACATTCAGACGATCGGCGAGCTCGTGCAGAAGACTGAAGCGGAGATGCTGAAGACCAAGAATTTCGGCCGCAAGTCGCTGAACGAGATCAAAGAGATATTGTCGTCAATGGGACTGAGTCTCGGAATGAAGATCGACGAGCACGGCAATGCCGTACCCGGACCGACGTCGAACGTACCGTTGCCCGCGTCCGCCTACGGACCGGACGACCAGCTGTAAGAATCAGTTTCAAGTTTCGAGTTTCAGGTTCGGACGACTGGCGAAAGCTAATCGCATTCCTGAACACTCGAAACTTGAAACGTGAAACCCGAAACTAAAATTGGGGTACTGCCATGCGTCACAAAGTTGCAGGCTACAAACTCGGACGGAACACGGCGCACCGGCGTTCGCTGCTGCGCAACCTGGTCACTTCGGTGATCGTTGAGGAGCGCGTCGAGACGACCGTTCCCAAGGCCAAGGCGGCGCGTCCGCTGGTCGAAAAAATGATCACCCTGGGCAAGCGCGGAGATCTCTCGGCTCGTCGCCTGGCTGCCGGGTATCTGATGACCGACGAAGCCGTGGTGAAGCTGTTCGATACCGTCGGACCGCGATTCGGCGATCGTAATGGCGGCTACACGCGCATCATTCGCACCGCGTGGAACAAGGGAGATGGCGCCGACAAGGCATTCCTCGAACTCCTCGGCAGCGAAAAGGTGCTTGACGAGAAGCGGGAGAAACGTGCTGAAACTCGCGCCAAGAAGGCGGCGGAAGCCAAGAAGGCGATGGAAGAAGCTGAGGCCCAAGCTGCGCAGGATGGCGGAGTTGAGCCAGCCAAGGACGAGGAAGACAAAAAAGAGTAGTTCCTCGATAAGAGGGTCACGAAGGCACGGCATTGCGCTGTGCCTTTTGTTTTTTTCCCGAACTACCTGCGCGACTGGACATGTACAGATGGATTGCCGGCGGTAATCTTGTTCCTCCCATGGCCGGTTCTAGACTTGGGCGATGGCCTTTACTAAGACGCAGATCGGCATTGCGGCCGGCGCCGGAGTGTTCCTGGTACTGGTGTTTTTGGGCTACCTGTGGTGGCTGAGCAATCAGGGTCCGGTGCTGGCGCGGTCGGAGGATCACGATCCGCTCACGGGATTGCCGGTGAGCATTCGCATGAATCCACTGCGGGACCGGTCCACCGAAAAGGCGGCCAACAAATTTCTTCGCGAACTGCGGGATGGTCACTGCGACGAGTTGCTCCATGGCTGGGAGCACGATTATCACAAGAAATACGCAAAGTACATCTGCAGTTCTGAGGCGCAGCATCCACTAGTTTCGTGGCAACTGATAGAGTGGGAAGAGGCGCCGCCACTGATCATCCTGCACTATCGCGGGATGCGGCAGGGAAACTCGGGCGGCGAGCAAAGCCTGCTCACGGTGACTACTGAGCACAAAGGCGCAGAGTGGGCGGTCACGAAATACGACGCGATGTATTGAAGACAACCAGTTGCCGGTTGCCACTTCCCAGTTCTAGATCTATGGTGCTAATTGGCGTTCTTCCTCTCTGACTGATTGTTCTACCTTTTCTCTGGCCTTTGTGCCTTCGTGATAAAACCTCTGTATGGCTGCAAGTCTGCCTCCTGCCCGGCGTTCGACCGCGCGCAATCTTTATTCGTTTGGGATCACTTCATTTTTTAACGACACGGCCAGCGAGATGGCTTATTGGGTACTTCCGGCGTTCTTGGTTTCGCTGGGCGCTGGCCCGGAGCAATTAGGACTTATCGAGGGCATTGCCGAGAGCGTGGCTTCGTTCGCCAAATTATTTTCGGGATATCTCACGGATCGCATTGATCGCCGCAAGCCCCTGGTGGTGGTGGGTTACCTTGTTGCAAATGCAGTGAAGCCGCTGCTCGCAATCGTGACCTCGTGGGTGCACATTCTGCTAATCCGGTTCACCGACCGGCTCGCCAAGGGAGTGCGCGGGGCGCCGCGAGATGTGATGGTCGCGGAGTCGGTCGGGAAAGAGAGATTGGGATCGGCGTACGGTCTCATTCAATCGATGGACTCGGCGGGAGCTATCGCGGGGCCGCTCGCGGCCTTGCTGCTGCTCTCGCGGTTTCACATTCGCACGGTGTTTCTGGCTGCAGCGGTTCCTGGGGCACTGGCCGTAATGGTGGCGATGCTGGGTATTCGTGAGACTCAGAGAGGTGTGAGTGACGCAGGGAGCGGGCAGGGCATTGCCAAAACCCCGACGGCCCAAGGGGCTGTCGCTTCGCGAGTCTCGCTGCCTAAGGCTTTTTACTTGGTTCTTACTGCGGTGACTTTGTTTTCGCTGGGAAATTCCAGCGATATGTTTCTGGTCATGCGGGCGCAGAATGTGGGGATCCGCGTTTCGCTGGCGCCGTTATTGGGGCTGGTCTTCAATATCACGTACACTCTGGGTTCGTGGCCGGCAGGGTGGTTCAGCGATCACTTTTCACGGCGCTGGATCGCGGCCGCAGGGTACTTCATCTTCGCGGGAGTTTATTTCGTCTTTGGTCGCGCGCCGTCCACGACCGCCATCTGGATTGTCATGGCCGTATACGGAATCTATTACGCATTGACTCAGCCCGTGTTGAAGGCGCTGGTGGTGGATACAGTTTCGCCTGACACACGCGGGCGAGCGCTGGGAATCTACTTCTTCGCGACCAGCGTGGCAACGCTGGCGGCGAGCCTGATCACCGGGGAATTGTGGAAGCGTTACGGAGCGCCTGTTCCGTTTTATCTGTCAGCTGCACTGGCTGTGCTGTCAGCCGTGCTCTTGCTGGGCACGTCGCTGCTGCGAGTCAGACCAGTCCATGGCACTTAAGCGGCGTAAGTGTCCTGTATGTGCATCGCTCCCATCAGAGCGAGCCTGCTTCGCCCACTTCAGGCTCCGGTTGCGCTTTGCCGTTCTTGATGGCGTCATCGAGGAGCTGCTTCATCTCTTTGCTGGCTTTTTCCGCGAGTTCTCCCTGCTGGCGCCCCAGTTCTCCTTGCTGCGCTCCGAGTTTGCCTTGCTGCTCTCCCAAGGTGCCCATCTCTTCTCCTAATTTGCCCTGCTGGTCGCCGGCATGGGATTGCAGTTCGCCTATTTTGCTCTGCAGTTCTCCAATCTCTGATTGCAGTTCACCGACCTGCTCCATTGTGGCGGTGGGGCCGAGCTTCTGCAGTTTTGCTTTCAGGCGGTCGATCGCGGCCGTCATGTCCGGCACGTTCACCTTCACTTGCTCCATTTTCGCCCCGAGCTCTTCCTGCTGTTTACCCAAAGCTTCCTGCTGCCGCCCGAGTTCCTCTTGCTTTTTGCCCAGCTCTTCCTGAGGAGCCCAGAGCTTCTGGGCGCGCTCGATCGTCGCCTGGTCGCGGATGATGTAGGACTTCTCATCGCGTTGGAACCAGATGAAGTCTCCGGGAATCTGCTTACGAAGTTTTTCCACGTGGCGAGCGTCTTGAGAGCTGCCTGACATGGTGAGCGAATCGCTTTTGCCGGTGACGATCACGAAGCGCTCGTCGTCGTCGAAATCGGAATACCAGGAGCGGTGGTTACGACGCGTTTGAGCGGGGGCGGGAGGCGCAGGCATCGCCGGAAGGGCGGCGACTCCGCGGAGTGGCGGTGCAGGGGGAGCCGGCACGCCAGTGATGGGGGCGACGGCCCTGATTCCTGCCGCCGGGGGCGCAGCTGGTTGCGGTGCAACTGCTGGAGTCGAGGGTGCGGCGGGCAGAGGCGGTTGCTGCGCCACGATGATAGTGGGACGCACAGAGGCAGCGAGGTACATAACAGGAACTACTAAGCTGATGATCAGGATAACGGCAGACTTCTTCAGATGCATGGCAACACATCCTTTCCATCCCAGAATTCTTTCCAGTCGCTTCTCGGCCTGACCGGCATGGGCCATCGAAACCCCCTGCCACCAGACGCGTCGCGGAGCTGCATGCAGGATTTCGAAAAATCCGAGCAGGGTGCGAGCGTAGTGATTGCGGTCGGCCCCGCCCGATAAAGCTGCTTCATCACTGGCTTGCTCAGCAAGTTCCGCAATGTGTGCCTGCAGCCACCAGGAAAGTGGGCTGAACCAGAAAATCGCGCGATATAGCAGCGTGATGCAGTGCGTGAGGGGGTCGTGACGGAAGACGTGCGATAGCTCATGCGTCATCACCGCTTCCAGCCTTTCCTCGTCCCATTCACGCCAGTTCGAGGGCAGCAGGATGGTCGATCGAATCGGGCCGACCGTGATGGGCACAGCGATTGCCGGCGATTGGCGCACGCGCGTAAGAGAAGAATTACTCGGAGTGCGAGAGGATAGGATCGATCGCAAACGCTGATCGGTCAGTTCTTGCGATCTTTTGACCAGCCGCTTCGTGATCGCGAGGCCAATCAGGAAGCGCAACAACAGAACCATCGCGACCGCGAGATAGATTGCCGTGGCAATTGATGTCCACGAGAGTGATTCAATCCGTACGGCGATCGATTTCTCGGATGATTCTTGGCCGGCAATAGCGGGGATCCCTGCGCCGAATTCTGGCGAGAGTCTTCCCCGGCCTGCGAGGGATTGCTTCTGCGGTTCTTGATTGACGGGCGGCTTAGCGAAGCTTGCGGTCGCGATGCCAGATGAGGCTGATAGGACGGCAGTCTGCGGCAAGACCGGCAGCGGAACCGGTATGGATGGCAGGAGCCATAACGGAAAGGGAAGCGACAAGGCGGCGTACAGAACCGCGGTCCAGGTGAGCAGGCGGGCGGAGGTGGCCTTTACCCGAAAAGATGCAAGGACTAGGCCTGCGACGGCCGCCAGGAC
This sequence comes from Acidobacteriota bacterium, assembly GCA_003223595.1. Taxonomy (GTDB): domain Bacteria; phylum Acidobacteriota; class Terriglobia; order Terriglobales; family Acidobacteriaceae; genus Sulfotelmatobacter. The sequence continues at coordinate 1,476 of QHVR01000597.1, read as the reverse complement.
CAGAGTGCGTAGGGCAGCATTTACCAGCAGGAGCAACATCCCGGATGCATCGAAGGTTTGTGCGGGAATCATAGGCGTCGTCCTTGTTGCGAGAGATCTTTGCGGGTGCTTTTGCCCTCGGCTTTGGCCTCGTTCTCGGCAATTCTTCGGGCGAGGCGTTCCAGTTGCTTGCGATCGAGCACCGCGTTGTCCACCATGCCAAGCACGAGTTCTTCGGCGGAGCCGCCGCAGAAACGTTCAATAATGCTCTTGACGGCGCGCACGGCCACATTCTGGCGCTCGCTGGAGGCCCGATACACGAACGTGCGCCCCTCAATCTCATGAGTGAGGTAGCCCTTTTCTTCCAGGCGGCGCAGGACGGTGCGGATGGTGGAATCCTTCATCGGGCGCGAGGAGGCCAGGGCTTCGCGGCAGCTTTCGGCGGTGACCTCATCTTGCGTCCAGATGTAGTCCATGACCGCTTGCTCGACCTCTCCCAGGTTCTTTAGACGTGGCAGCTTTGTGTTAGTCATTGTAGCGTTACAATCTGTAACACTTAAGCGCCGCAGCTGTCAAGGGCAAAGGTATGGAGCGAACGAACCTGCTATTCGGACTTTCGAAAGAACAGCGAGAGCAGGACTTGGGCCACGATTCCGGCCGAGGTATCAAGGACCACATCCTGCCAGCGTCCGGTGCGGGAGGGAAGAAAAGTCTGGTGCCACTCGTCGAGGCTGGCGACGAGTAAAGTCCCGAGCACGGCGAGGCTTGCCCAGCGAGGGGTCCACCTGCGAGGCTCCACAGGCAGGGTTTCTCTCCAGGCGCGGAACAGGAAGAAACTCAGCATGGCATAACCAACGACGTGACCGGCCTTGCGCAGAACGTGATGCCAGGGTTCGAAATGGGCCTGGTCTATGCCGAAGAGGAAATGAAAAATCGGGTACAGGATGTGGCTGGTGTTCTGGCCGGAGAGGTAGGTCGTGGATTCAATACTAATAACGATCAGCCAGAGAATGGCGGCGATCCACGCTTTAACAAGGTCTTGCCGGTGGGAGCTCAAGATCGTCGAGAGTCATACTCCCCGCCCTCCGCAAAAAGCGCGAAGGACAGGGCACATGGGATCAGGTTATTCGATGGCATAGTTGGGGGCTTCGCGGGTGATCATGACATCGTGCACATGGCTCTCGCGCAGGCCAGCACCGCTAATGCGAACGAAACGCGTCTTCTGTAGCAGTTCTGCAATGGTGGAGCAGCCGCAGTAGCCCATGCCGGATTTCAGGCCGCCGACCATCTGGTAAATAATCATCGAAACCGAGCCGCGGTAGGGGACGCGCCCTTCAATGCCTTCCGGGACGAGTTTGGCGAGGCGATTGGACTCGCCGTCGGACGCGGATACAGAGGCGCTCGAATCGCCATCCGTGCTCTGGAAATAGCGCTCACTGGAGCCCTGGGCCATTGCGCCGAGCGATCCCATGCCGCGGTAGGACTTGAAGGAGCGGC
>QHVR01000596.1:9514-9992 GCA_003223595.1 Acidobacteriota bacterium | reverse complement strand
GAAGGCGGGAGCGCGTGTCGCGACGCATGGGGAGCAGCGGCAGGCGATACACTTCTTCGATTTTGCCCATCATGGCCAGCGCGGCTTTTACCGGCAGCGGGCTGGATTCGATGAAGTTGGCTTGCATCAGCGGGAGATATTTGCGGTGCAGAGCGCGGGCGGTGGGCCAGTCATTATTGAGCGCGGCGCGCGTTAACGCGGCCATCTCGCGCGGAATTTCGTTGGAGGCCACCGAGATCACTCCCACTCCGCCTAAGGCGACTACCGGAAGCGTCACGGCATCATCTCCGGAAAAGACCAAAAAAGTTTCGGGGACTGAGTGGATGGCCTCGGCGATCTGCGTCATGATGCCGCTCGCTTCTTTCACTCCGATGATGTTTGGTATTTCGGTGAGACGCCCCAGGGTTGCGGGTTCAAGGTTCGCGGCGGTGCGTCCGGGAACGTTGTAGAGGATGATCGGCTTGTCGCCGACGGCTTC
>QHVR01000596.1:0-9479 GCA_003223595.1 Acidobacteriota bacterium | reverse complement strand
GTAGTAGGGCGAGGCAGTGAGGATGGCGCTGACACCGGGACGGGAGGCGAGTTCTTTGGCTTTGTCGACGGCCTCGTGGGTGGCGTTCGAGGTTGCACCGGCAATGATCGGGACGCGCCCCGCGGCGACTTCTATCGTGGTGTCGATTACGTGCAGCCATTCGTCACGGGTTAGCGTTGGGGTTTCGCCTGTGGTGCCGCAGGGAACTAAGAAGTCGATGCCGGATTCGATTTGCCACGAGACCAGATTACGCAGGGCTGTGTCGTCCAGGGATCCGTCTTGGATAAGATAGCGCGAAATGGGAGGGGAGAGAAATTGGGGGCGGGGTGGGGATCAGCATCAGGACTGCGGACTAGGGATTAGAGATTAGGCAAAAAGATTATTGCGGTTTGCTCGCTCGACCGCAATTCAATAGCCCGTCGAGCTTCGCTCGACTGGACAGCCGATGGCGGCTGTCCCTACGGGTTTGTAATTTAGCGGGGGGTTTCTTCCAGCAGGCCTTGCTCCAGTTTTTCCTGGCATTCTATGCAGTGGCGCGTCCACGGGACGGCTTCGAGGCGTTTGGCATTGATCTCTTTGCCGCAGGAGATGCACTCGCCGAAGTTGCCTTCGCGGATGCGGGCCAGGGCTCCGTCGACCATCATGAGCAACTGGCGGTCGTTGTTGCTCTGGCTGAAAAGGAATTCTTTGGTATAGGAACTCGCGGCCCGGTCGGCGATGTCCTGGGCAGTGTCTTCATCGGCAGAGCGGCCATCCGCCTGATTGCGAGTCACGGTGCGGCGCAGTTCCTGCTGGCGTGTTTCCAGACGTTTCTTGAATGTATCGAGCTTCTTCTTATCCATAAGTTCGCTTCGAATCCAAACTGCTTATCAAAGTCTTAGGACGCCCTGCCAGGAGGGCGTCCGTGATGAAACGGCCAAACGAAGATGATAAGCGCGCGAATTAAGATGCGTCAACCGCACCAACGGCTGTACAGAGTTTCCGGGAACAGCCGTGTTTGCAATCACTGACAGATAGCCCACAACTGCCGACGAATTTAGCGAGGCAGTGGATCTCGGATGCTGGCGAGTGCGTAGCCCATCACGGCCATGGCCGCGGCATTCTCGCGCAAGTCGCTGGGTACAACCTTGTCGAGCGTGTCGGCGGCAGTGTGATGGTAATGGAAGTAGGTACGGCCGTCCTGCAGCAGTCCGAGCGCGGGGACTCCGGCTTCGGACATGAGCGCGATATCTGCGCCCGGGGGATAAGCGCTGGGCTGGATCGCGGTCGCGCCAAAACTTCGCAAGACCGAAGTCACAGGACGCAGAAGTTCAGCGGCGGCGGCAGGCATTTTTACGTCGAAGCCGAGCGGATGCCCGGCACCGGAGTCGCTCTCGATGCAGGCGACATGGTTGGGGAACTGCGAGAAGTGATTCTTGGCGTAGGCCTGACTGCCGGAGCCTCCAGTCTCTTCGTCCATCCAGGCAATCACGCGCAGAGTGCGGCGGGGTCGCAGATGGAGTTTCTGCAGAATCTGGGCGGCTTCCATGGCGACCACTACACCGGCCCCGTCGTCAATAGCGCCGGTGCCTAGATCCCAAGAATCGAGATGGCCGGAAACGATCACGATCTGCTCAGGATGCTCGGTGCCCTTGAGGTCTGCGATGACGTTATAGCCGGTCACGTCCGGAAGCTTTTGCGGAGTGAGCGTGAGGTGGATGCGCACCTTGCCTTGTGCGGACAGGTCGGCCATGAGGGTGGCGTCTTCGGCGCTGACAGCTCCGGCGGGAATGCCGGCGGGATAACTGGAGCCGGTGTGGGGCAAGCGAAAATCCGCGCTGCCTACGGAACGAACGAGGGAGCCGACAGCGCCCATCTCCGCTGCTGCCTTGGCACCGGCAGCGCGGTAGCGTACGGCTTCGCCGTAGGCGACGAAGGATAATCCAGCGGCGGCTTTTTCGTCATCGTAGATTTCGTTGTAGAGAACGATTTTGCCGGCGACTTTTTCGCGTCCCAACGCTTTCAGTTCGTCGAAGTTGTTGACTACGACCAGATCAGCGGTGATACCTTCCGACGGCGTAGCCGTGCTTCCACCCAGCGCGGTCAGCACAATTTTTTGCGTGGTGCCGGGCACCTGGCCGGGGTAGTCGGTGAGTTCCGCGGTTTCAGCGCCACGAACCCAGTGCGGCACTTTGACTTCTTCGAGTTGTACCTCCAGCCCAAGCTGACGGAGCTGGCTGGCGACATAATCGACGGCCGCTTTGGCCTGAGCGGAACCAGTCGGCCGGGGGCCGATATTTTCGGTAAGGTGCGCCAGTTGGCGGTAGGCGTAATCGTCGTCCAGAGCGGCGGCTTTGATGGCGGACAGTTGATCGAGCAACTGAGGAGGAAAGTTCTCCTGCTGCACCTGGGTCATTTGTGGGATGGCGCCAAATAGGGGTGGCGCGGGAGTGCCTTGGCGATTTGAAGTTTGCGCGCTGAGGGAGAGAGCGAAGACTACGACACAAAACGTTAGAGAGATCGTGCTGTTCTGGGTCATGTGGAGGTCAAGTGTATCTGAGGGAAGTGGAAAGGAAAAAGGCGTGGTGGCGAGCAAAAACGTTTGGACAGCCTGAGAGGCTGTCCCTACCTAGGCGATCTCTACATGGACTTTCCTTGTGGGATAAAAAATGGCCCCTTACGGGGCCAAATTTTCAAGAGGCGGAATTGGTGGGCAAAGTCAGGAAAGGCGAATAGAGGCACCGCTCATCAACGAGCAGAAGCAGTGGAAGTGACGCAGAAATTTGAAGAGAGTGAACACGGAGTTTGCGGCCTCTTTGGTACATCCGAAAGATGCACTTGCCGAGCCAAATGAACAGAAATCGTGATCACGGTCACAGCATTATGTAAGCGTTTACGTAATCAGCTACTTACGCGAAGACTCAGCCTTGCCTGGGGCAGTTGACGTGGAGGAACAGGATTTCCCAAGTGCAGAACAATGCATATTCGATGCAGGCGTGTACAGAAAAAAAGCCCACGGCCGAAGCCATGGGCTTTTTAAACGGGATGAGCTAGCTGTTGCCGGCGACAGTGCGCAGCTTGCCGGGCAGGAAGTGATAGGGGGGCCAAGGGCCGCTGATCGCGACTTCGCAGTTCTTCAGCTGTTTGGCAGCGGAGCTATACCGGTTCTGATACTTTTCCACACTCTTATTATCGATCAGATGGGCAATGTCGATGAGCATGCCCTCGGGAGCCACCTTCTTGCAGCTGACCTCTTCTTCCAAAGGATTGAACAGCTTGTGAACCTGGACGGAGAGGGCGCGGGCTTTGGTCTGGCGTTCGCGCTCGCGGGAAGCCTTGACGCGGAGCTTGGAGAGGTAATCCCCACCGACGGTATCGGGCAACTGGATGTCGATCATCGCCTCGCGCAGAGAGCCATCCCGCACGACCAGCTTGATGTGCATCTCCGACTTGCCCCGAAGCTTGGCGACGCTCAGGCCAAAGGCGCGCCGATTCACCCGGACAGCCTGGCGGAGGGCATCATCGCTCTCAAAGATGGTGCCGAACTTGAAGGGAAGGACGGTGGACGTACGGAAGCAAGTGCTCACTACTCGAGCATGTTCGATAGCGGCCTTGTGATCCAGGTCGCCGGCTGTGTGGTCGTATTCGCTGACAATTACAGCGAATTCACCACTGGGATAGCTGAGAACCGCGGCTGCATTAACGCCTTGAACACCTTCGAGCAGGAAAGGGCGGCGAGTGCGGGTTCCATTGGGGAGGGTTTGGTGCTCGGTGAGACAATACGCGTACCACGCCATGTTTTAACTCTCCGAACCGGGTTGGAGGCGGACTAAACCGTCTCTCGTCGAGTTGTTGGTCGCCAAAGCTTGAACTTCTGGAAGAAGAACCGGGCGGTACAGGGCTGCTACTTGCTGGGAACGCCTAACAGTCGCGCTCCCTAAGTACATATTACTTTGGGCACCAAGGAAAATGCAACTTTTTTGTAATAGGAGGCATCGAAAGCGGCCTATTTTGCCGCGGCGGCGTGCTGAGCGCGCTCCTGCTGGGCCAGCAGCACGACCCTGAGCATTTCATCCCAAGGAGCGGGCTTGCCAGTCCAGATCTCGAACTGACGGGCGGCCTGGTGGACGAACATTTCGATGCCGGGGATGATCTGGGCGCCCCGTTCGCGGGCCAGTTTCAGCAGGCGGGTCTCGGGCGGATCGTACACCATGTCAAAGACATAGCGCGCATTGATCTCTTTATCCTGTAAGGGACTCTCGCGCGAATTCCCCATGCCCACGGGAGTGGCGTTGATGATGACATCGAAGGCTGCTTTTTTGAGGTCGGCGCGTTTCATGATGCGAGCCCGGGCTTGATGCGCCAGCTTCTTGGCGTGAGCCAGGCTGCGATTCAGGATGTAGACTTCGGCTCCGCGTTCCTTGAGTCCGAACACGGCGGCGCGGGCGGCGCCTCCGGCACCGAGCACCAAGATGCGGGCGCCCTCGATGGTACTGAGCCTGCGCTCCAGCGGGCGGATGATTCCAGCTGTGTCCGTATTGAAGCCGTAAAGCTTGCCGTCCTGAGCCCGGACCACGGTATTGCAGGCGCCGATCTTTGTAGTGTGGGAGTCGGTATTGTCGAGATGGGCCAGCATGCTTTCTTTGTAGGGCATGGTGACGCTGAGGCCATAGATGGGAATCTCACGGACGCAGGTCAACAAGTCCTTGAGTGTTTTGGCGTGCAGAGCGAGATAGACGGCGTTTACGTTCTCCCGGCGCAAGGCCGCATTCATGATGACGGGAGAGAGGGAATGCCCGATGGGATCTCCGACTACGCCATAGACGCGGGTAGCGACGTCGAGTTGCTCGATGCGGTAGACGGTGCGCAGTTGCTGGGCGGTGACCTGTCCGGGCGCGGTTTCCTGCCCGCTGGCGGCAGAGGCGAAAGTGAAGGCGCTGCCTGCGCGCACTCCCAAGATCCGGCTGATGAGTCCCTGCTCGCCCATACACATACCGACAACTGGATGGCGGTCGCCCTCGCGGGCGAGGAAGCGAATCATGGTGATGTTGTCGGCCAAGGTGGTGGCAGTGCTCACGACCTTGTAGAAGTCGGCCGGGTAAGCTCGCAACTTCTCAAGGGTTTCTTCCAGTTTCTTCGTGCCGCGGAAATCGTGGAAGGAGAGGATCAGTCCGGCTTTGGAGCGCAGTTTCTTGAGTTGATCCGGCTTGCACTTGCTGGCGGTTTGAAGCTCCACGTCGACCAGTTGGCATCCGGCAGCGACGGCCTTGTTGAGAATGTCTAGCTGGGAGGGGATCGATCCGCGGAATTTGCCTCCGCTGGCGGCACGGCGGCAGGTGGCAATGGCCACGGTGCCGGGATTCGACTCGAAGAAGCGCTTGAGCCGGGGCAGTGCAAGGGCCGGTTTGGAAAGATAGTCTAAGCGGAACTCGATAAAAGGGTTATCGCGAACCAGAGACTCAGCTTTGTCGGCCATTTCATTGGCATCGGAGCCGATCACGGCCACACAGACCCGTGGCAGGCGGGGGGGGAAGAGCCGGGGTGTGAACGTGGGACTCGAAGTCATCGTGTGATTCAGCGACTGCTTGAGGCAGTAGGTGAATGAACGGCGAATTATTACAGGGGATTAATTACTTATGCAACAAGGGATTGCGAAAGACTGGGAAAAATGTGCGCGGCGGTGTGGCACACCCTCGTAACCTTGACCCATCGTACCCTGCTTGTTACCTTCCGGCTGAAGCCTTTCTTTTCTGGCATTTAACTGGGGGAATGGAGGCCTGGCCGATCCATCTCCGGAGGTAACATGAAGAAAACAGGGTTCTTGATTGTATTAATGGCGGCGACGGCGTGGGCGCAACACACGTCGGATATGCCGACACTCGAAGGCGGGCCGGAAGGCACCGCAGCAACGAGCAACAGCTTTCCCGCGGAACGGGTTCAGACGCCGACGTATTCCGACCTGTATTGCGCGGGGTTCATCAGCAAGCAGGCGCTGCCCGATGCGAACTTTGTGGCCGGCGGACTGCAGACCCCGACTACCACCAAGTTCGTGCGCGGCGACATGATCTACATGCACGGCACGGGATACACGGCGGGCGGGGAATATGAAGTGATCCGAGCGTTGCGGGATCTGAATGAATACGACGTGTTTCCCGGCCAGAAAAAGCTGTTGAAGGAAACGGGGCAACCGTACGAAGAAGTGGCTCGGATCAAAGTGATTGACACGCGCCAGCACACCGCCATCGCGCAGATTGAATACGCCTGCGACGGGGTGAATCCTGGCGACACGGCGATCCCGTTCGTAGAAAAGCAGAGCATTACGTTCCACGCTCCCGTGCGTTTTGACCTCTTCCTGCCAGCGGCTCCGGGGAAAGTTTACGGGCGCATCGTGATGGGAAAGGACTTCGACTCGGAACTGGGGACGGGACACAAGGTGTATCTCAACGTTGGCGCCAATCAGGGAGTGAAGATCGGCGATTACTTCCGGGCCGTGCGCTCCTACGAGACCGATTTGAAGAACCCGGTGGATTCGCTCTCGTTTCGAGCCGCAATCGCGGAGGATACGCAGAAGAAATCGCCTTCGGTTGATCCCAACCTGTTTGAACCGCACTCGAATGGGCCGGTGATTCACGTGCGCGATCTGCCGCGGCGGGCGGTGGGGGAGATCGTCATTCTTGGGGTGACCAATACCACGGCGACGGGCATGATCGTATACGCCATGGAAGATGTGCATGCGGGAGATAACGTGGAGTTGGATACATTGAATTAGTGCTCCGCTCAGTAGTCCCGGGCCGGGGACGGGAAACCGTCCCCGGTTTTACTTTGCGGGATTCTGAAGGCATGCGACATCCCGTCAATTCCGTTTGTTTCACACTGACGAATGTGTAAGAATCTACACATGGCAACGAACCTCGCATTAGATGATCGTCTCATTGAGGATGCGCGCAAGGCCGGTGGTCACCGCACCAAGAAGGAAGCTGTCACAACCGCATTGGAAGAATACATTCGCCGGCATCGGCAGCGGCGCATCCTGGATGCGTTCGGCACTTTTGATTTTGACCCCTCCTATGATTACAAAGCTGAGCGTCGCAGGAAGCGAATGGGATGATCCTCGTTGACACGCCGGTGTGGTCTCTGGCATTGCGTCGCAAGGCTGATGATTTAACCGCGGGCGAGCGGCGTCATACCCAAGTGCTCTATCACATCATTGATGAAGGACGTGCAGAACTGCTGGGTCCGGTGCGCCAGGAACTGCTTTCTGGGTTGAGGGAGGAAAGGCAGTTTCGCCGACTGCGGAATTATCTGCGCGATTTCCCAGACGCAAGGGTCTCGATGGGGGACTACGAAGAAGCGGCTCGCGCAAGCAATCAATGCCGGCGAGCAGGCATCAGTGCTTCGCCCGTCGACATGCTCCTTTGTGCAGTGGCGATCCATCACGATTGGGAAATCTTTACCAGCGACCGCGATTTCGTTCATTACCAGTCTGTGCTCAAGATCAGGCTCTTGGGCTGACTTGGTCCAGGGACTTCTCGCCAAACACTTCCGCCGTAAAGCCCTCAATGAGCGCTCCTTTGCGCCAGGCGTCGGGGGAGAGTCCCGCTTTCCGGCAGGTCTGGTCCAGGAAGGTCTCGCGATCCCAGTGATGCTCGATTGGGACCTGGGGGAGGAGCAGGCCGCGATAGCCATGCATGCTGATCAGAAGGCCGTGGCGTCCGATCTCGATGTCTTCCGGCTTGATCGGTTGGGGAGGGGAGAGGATGCTGAGTTCGATTTTCAGGTCGGAGGCTTCAGCGAGGCTTACGGGATAGAAGCGGTTGTCTTCGAACGCGGCCGCACGAGCGGTATCGGCGACGGCGCGGTACACAGAACTGATGGGCAGGACGTATCCGACGCAGCCGCGCAAGCGATCGTGGAGATAAAGGGTTGTGAAAGCGCCTCGGAGTTCGGCGAGGTGGGGAGTGGGCGGGTCGAGTGGGATTTCGCGGGCTTCGAGGGCGGAGAGGATGGACTCGTGCGCCAGGCGCAGCAACTGAGTGCGCTCTTCTGCCGAGAATTCGGATCGGCGATCGTCGGGCGACTGCATGGGAGCGGATTAGGTCGAGGCGGCGACATCGCCATCAGCTTGTGGGCGGGCGGCCATGGCTTTTCTGCGCCGGCTCAGGATGAAGGCGCGGCGACGGCGCTTCACGACACGGCGGTCTATCTTCGACCAGAAAGCTGCGAAATAATCCACGGCGGAGATTAATGAGACACAGACCGTGAACCAGATTGCCAGATAAGCGATCCAGTGAACGGGGAAGAAGTAGTGGCCGTAGATGGGCAATTCTTTCCATCGATGATCGAGGATCACGGCGACGACAGCTACGATCTGGACGACCATCTTCAGTTTGCCCAGTTCGCTAGCCTCGATAGTGAATCCCTCGGATGCGGCAATGGAACGCAAGCCGCTGACCAGGAACTCGCGGCCGATGACTACGACGGCAATCCATGCCGGAACCAGGCTGGGATTCAGCTGGACCAGGGTGACAAAGGCGGCCGCAATGAGGAGTTTGTCGGCCAGGGGATCGAGGAGAATTCCCATGGTCGTGATCTGCTCGCGCCTGCGGGCGAGGTAGCCATCGATACCGTCGGTGATGGCGGCGGCAATGAAGACGAGAGAGGCCAGGAGTTCTTTTTCTCCATGAACGCTGGTGAAACGGGCGCTGGAAAGGATCCACATCAGCAGAGGGATGCTGAGGATGCGACTGAGCGTGATGGAGTTGGGCAGGTTCACTGATTGGGGGGTTCCGGGGGCCAGCCGGGCAACCAGTTCGATTATGCTCTCTCGGAAAGTGGAACGCAACGAAAGAAGCGATGAGCTATGAGCCATGAGCTATGAGCTAAACCGGTATGGCTTTGCTCATTGCTCACAGCTGCAGGTCGGCAAGACCTGGGCCACCCGCACCCCCGGACCAATGGGTCCGGGGCTACGTGGTTCGTGGGATTACATGGTCTTCTTTGGCTTGTCTGCTTTGGACTGCTTGGCTACTATCATGTCCTTGATTTTGTCGTAGGTGGACTGAGGGATGATTTTTTTGCGGACCAGATCTAACTTGCTGCGGTAGGGGCGGCCGTCTACGATCTTTTGCGAGAAAGCGTCGCCGATTCCGGGCAGTTCCTTCAATTGATCGACGCTGGCACTATTGACGTCGAGCTTGCCCATTGCCGATTTGGCCATCTGTCCGGCGGTTGCCATGGACGAATTAGCCTGTCCGCTCGTGTCCTGCGCCGCGGACACGCCGCTGACAAGGGACAGCGCGAATACCAGGACCGCAATCTGCGCCATTAGTTTTCTTTCCATCAGTTTCATGAATCCTCCTCTAGCTACGCGTAAATGCCGCGCTGACGAATAGTGTAAGCCACGCGATCGATGGCGAGCATGTACGCTGCGATACGATTGTTTACCTTGTGAGTTTCCGCGTACCGGACGACGTCTTCGAACGACGACTTCATGATGCTAT
>QHVR01000312.1 GCA_003223595.1 Acidobacteriota bacterium | reverse complement strand
AATTTAGTGTAGATACCCCAAAGTTCAAGCGTCAGATGCCCGGCGGCCATGTCCGCCCGGTTTTGCCGAAGGCCAACGCCGCCTATACAAGTGGTGCTCGCTCTGGCTTGTAAAATCCTGGCATGGACTTTCTGCTGACGCTGGGATGGCTGGCTTGCGTGGTCTATTCGACCATCCCTTCGTTCTGGTTCATGGTGCATCCGCGCGCCGAGCGGTGGCGGTCCCGCGCCGGATCGCCCTTCTGGGTGCTGGTTCCGGCCTGGGTGACGATGTGGATTGGCATGGGCTGCCTGACCGGACCCTGGCGGCACGTTCGTTTGTACTCTGTTCGGGGTGGGCATCTTCCTCTATTCCCAATCAGGAGCGCACTTCAGTTGGAGGCAACTCGGAGGCTTGCCCGAAGTCTTGCCGAATCAGCGGGAGCAGCGGCTGGTCACGACCGGCATACGTTCACGCGTGCGGCATCCGGTGTACCTGGGGCATTTGTGCGAAATGGTGGCGTGGAGCCTCGGGAGTGGGCTGGTGGTCTGCTGGAGTCTGACCGCTTTTGCCGTCATCACGGGAGCTGTGATGATTCGCATGGAGGAGGCGGAATTGGAGAAGCGGTTCGGGACCGAGTACAGTCGGTACCAGCGCTCGGTTCCGGCGGTGCTGCCGAGAATGCACCAATGAAGACTCGACTCGCAAGCGATCAAGATGCAGCAAACCAAGTCGCACAAATATTCCAGGAGATCCTCGCGACCCTGCCATCTGGATGTGCATCGTTGCTCCACATAGAGGAAGAGGAAGGGAAAGATCATCCGGCAGAGGTGTCCCTGCTTCCATCGAACGCGGCTTCGGCCCCGTTTGGAGCGTCATTTTTCAGTGGAAGGCTCTACGGCGCTTTCTTCGGACGACCACCTTTGATTACGAACTATGAAGCTCCATGGGAGTTGAACCTCCGCTGCTCGGATGACCTCGAGAAGATCACGGGAGCTGTGATGATTCGCATGGAGGAGGCGGAATTGGAGAAGCGGTTCGGGACCGAGTACAGTCGATACCAGCGCTCGGTTCCGGCGGTGCTGCCGAGAATGCACCAATGACATGTCGCATTTTCACTCTCGCCTAATTCGCAAGACAGTCGTTTACGAGCCTTGCACAGGGTTCGAAGCTGCCGCGCAGTCGTCCTCAACGTAGTCGGTATAATCCGACTGTGGCTGTTGGCTCCTAGCTCAAAGCTCGTAGCTCACAGCTCATCTCTTCATGCGCTTCGAATTCTTCATTGCATCCCGGTACCTACGCGCCAAGCGGCGGCAGGCGTTCATTGGGATCATCACGGGCATTTCTATCATCGGAGTGGCGGCGGGGGTAGCTTCTCTGGTGGTTGCACTCGCCATCAATAACGGGTTTCGCCAGGATCTGCAGCAACGGCTGCTGGGTTCCACTTCGCACATCAGCCTGCAGCGCGTGGCCGATGATGGAATTAGAGACTGGCCGGCGCTTATGGATCGCCTTTCCAAGCAGCCGCATGTCGTCGCTGCCGCGCCTGCGATCTTCGAACAGGTATTAATCTCGCGCGGGCCTCGGGCTCGGGGGGCTGTTCTCAAGGGAATGATTCCCAAGTACGAGCGGCAGGTCGGGGATCTCCTGAATTCGGTGAAGGAGGGATCGGCGGCGGCGCTGGAGGAAGCGGCGTCGCCAGGCGTCGGCCCCTACACAGGCTGGCGCCGAATCTCCCGACTCGCTTGAGGCGGTGAACCAGCGAGTCGCCGCGATGCCTCCGATCGTGCTGGGCAAGGAGATGGCCGACAACCTGGGAGCCAAGGTTGGTTCTACTGTCATGGTGACCAGCCCACAAGGCGAACTTACGCCTTTTGGGACCGTGCCCAAGTACACGCGATTCCATGTCGTAGGGATCTTCAACTCTGGATTCTTCGACTACGACTCCGGCTGGGCGTTCGCCCGTCTTTCCGACGCGCAGCGGCTCTTCGGGCTGGGCAATCTGATTTCGGTGCTCGAGTTCAGAGTCGATGACATCTACAAGGCTGACGCCATTGCCCGCCAACTCGAAGATGCGGCCGGGCAGGGATTCATGGCCACCAACTGGATGGAGCAGAATAAAGCTCTATTCCATGCCCTGCGTCTGGAGCGCCTGGTCACCTTTATCACCATTGGACTCATCGTCTTTGTGGCGGCGCTCAACATCCTGATCAGCCTGATCATGATGGTCATGGAGAAGACAAAGGACATCGCGGTGCTCATGTCGATGGGCACGCGCAAAGCGCAAGTTCGTAACGTTTTCATAGCCCAGGGACTCCTTATCGGTGTGATCGGTACCGTCATCGGCCTGGTGCTAGGGTATGCGATCTCCTACGCGGGGGGGCAGTACCACATCATCAGCTTGTCCCCGGAGGTGTACTCGATCGATTACGTCCCGTTCGCACCTCGGGTTGCCGATGGTGCTTGGGTCGCTCTCTTCACCGTTCTCGTGTCATTCGTAGCCACGCTCTATCCATCGTGGTCAGCCGCGCGGATCCTGCCAGCCGAGGCTTTACGCTATGAATAGAGCCGCTTCTAAGTGTGGTGATTCTAATCACATGACAGTTTCGGGCCCGAATGTAGAGTTTTTACGGAGTCCGAACTTGTACAAAGGAGTCACCGTTGGTTCGCATACTGCCGGAACCGTAGCTTTCCATCCCCGATTCTGGAGCCAAGTACCCGGCTGGAACGAAAGAGCGGCACTATGCATCTAAAGAACGAGGCTTTAATGCTTCGCGTGGAGGGCCTGAAGAAGGTTTTCCGGTCCGGCGAATCGGACCTTGTGCTCTTTGAGAATCTGTCGTTTGAGGTGAAGCGAGGAGAGATGCTGGCCATTGTGGGCGAGTCGGGCGCGGGGAAAAGTACCTTGTTGCACATCCTGAGCGCTCTTGATCACGCTTCTGCAGGTGACGTATACTGCGCCAACTTGCGAGTGAACTCGTTGTCCCACGACGAAGCCGCAGACTTTCGCAACCGCGAAACGGGCTTTGTATGGCAGTTCCACTATCTTCTGCCGGAGTTCACGGCCGCGGAGAATGTTGCCATGCCGCTGCTCATGAGAGGGCGAACCTGGCAACAGGTCGAGCCCGAGGCTATGCGCTGGTTGCGCGAGGTGGGACTGGAGCAGCGGGCGCATCACCGTTCCGGTGAACTTTCCGGCGGTGAACAGCAGCGGGTAGCGCTGGCTCGTGCACTCATTACTGGGCCCAAGCTGTTGCTCGCCGATGAGCCGACTGGGGACTTGGACGGTCAGACGGCGGAAGCGGTTTTCGCTCTCATTGCGCGACTTCATCGCGAGCATCAACTCACCTCTCTCATTGCCACACATAATTTGTCCTTCGCCCGGCGCTGCCAGCGGGTCATGCGGCTGCAGCGGGGCAGGATGGAAGAGATTGAGCCGGAGTCGCTTCCGGCATGAAACGTGCGCAGGAGCAACGACGGGCGGCAGCAATACTGGTATAGCAACAGTGGCGTAGAAGCAGGGTTTGTATCGAGAGGTGAGATCTTAGGGATTAGTGGACTTCCTAAGGTAACGTGATTAAAGGGTGGAATATCGTTTCTGTTGTTGGGATTCCTGGCCCTTTGATTGCATAATGGAGTAAGAATTGGGGCCGAGCAGGTTCTTTAGCGGGTCGGGTGGATAAAGGGTTCCGACCAGGAAGGTCAAAGGGAAGCGCATCATGTTTGAACGCTATACGGAGAAAGCCAGGCGCGTCATCTTTTTCGCACGCTACGAAGCCAGCCAGTTCGGCTCTCCTTATATTGAGACCGAACACCTCTTGCTCGGTTTACTGCGCGAAGACAAGGCCCTGACCAATCGCTTCCTGCGCTCCCACGCCTCGGTGGAATCGATCCGCAAGCAGATCGAGGGGCATACCACGATTCGCGAGAAGGTTTCCACCTCTGTAGATCTTCCTCTCAGCAACGAGTGCAAACGAGTTCTAGCCTATGCCGCGGAAGAAGCCGAGAGGCTTTCGCACCGTCACATTGGCACCGAACACCTGCTGTTGGGGCTGCTGAGAGAAGAGAAGTGCTTTGCCGCCGAGATTCTGCATGAGCGCGGTCTGCGGCTCTCCACGATTCGCGAAGAGCTTGCCCGCACCACGCAGGAGAAGGCGCAGCCGCAACGCCAGCGCGAAAGCTCGCTTCTGGCGGAATTTTCACGCGACTTGACCCAAGCCGCCATGGACACCCAGCTCGATCCATTGGTTGGACGGGAAGGGGAAGTCGACCGCGTCATTCAGATTCTGTGCCGCCGCACGAAGAACAATCCAGTTCTGATCGGCGAGCCCGGTGTCGGCAAGACCGCCATCGTGGAAGGCCTGGCTCAGCGGATTGCGGATGGAGAAGTTCCGTCGTTCCTCGCCGACAAGCGAATTCTGGCTCTGGATCTTTCCTTGATTGTCGCCGGAACAAAATACCGTGGCCAGTTCGAAGAGCGCCTCAAGACGATCATGAAGGAGCTGATGGAGTCGCACTGGTTGGAGCCGGCTCGGCGGAAGGTTCGCTCGATGCCGCGAATATCCTGAAACCCGCGCTGTCTCGCGGTGAGATTCAGTGCATCGGCGCGACAACGCCGGGCGAATACCGCAAGTCGATCGAAAAAGATCGCTCGCTCGAGCGCCGCTTCCAGGCTGTCAAAGTTCCGCCGCCGAACGAAGTGGACGCAATCAAAATCCTGTTCGGCATCAAGGACCGCTATGAGAAATTCCACGCGGTCACTTACACCGACGAAGCCATCAACTTCGCGGTCTCGCATTCGAACCGCTACATTCCGGATCGCTTCCTGCCGGATAAGGCCATCGATCTGGTCGACGAAGCCGGAGCGCGCGTGAAGCTGCGCCAGACTTCGCTGCCGGAAGAGTTGACCGAAGTCCAGAAGCGCATCAAGTTCATCGTGCATCGCATGGAAAACGCCATCGCGAATCACGAGTTCGAGAAGGCACGTTTTTACTCCGACGAAGAACGTAAGGAGCGCGAGAACCTGCGCGCCCTGCGCGAGAAATATCATCTCGACGAATCTTCCACGGGAGTGGTCAACCGCGAGGACATCGAAGATGTCGTCTCGCGGTGGACCGGCGTGCCCATCACCTCGATCAAGGAAGAAGAAACGCAGAAGCTGCTCCGGATTGAAGAAGAGCTGCACAAGCGGATCATCTCGCAGGATAAATCGATCAGCGCATTGGCTCGGGCGATCCGCCGCTCCCGCGCTGGCCTGAAGAACCCGAACCGGCCGATCGGCTCGTTCCTGTTCCTTGGACCAACGGGCGTCGGCAAGACCGAAGTCGCGCGCACGCTGGCGCAGTTCATGTTCGGCACGGAAAAGGCTCTGGTTCGCTTCGATATGTCCGAGTTCATGGAAAAGCATTCGGTCTCGAAGCTGATTGGTTCGCCTCCGGGATACGTTGGCTACGAAGAGGGCGGACAGCTTACCGAGCGCGTGAAACGTGCTCCGTACTCGGTCGTCCTGCTGGACGAAATCGAGAAGGCGCATCCGGACGTCTTCAACATCCTGCTGCAGGTGTTTGAAGATGGCCAGTTGACCGACGGTCTCGGCAACACGGTCGACTTCAAGAACACGATCATCATCATGACCTCAAACATCGGCGCCCGGCACTTGCAGCGCCGCGAAGGCCTGGGCTTCGCTTCGACTAAGGAAGACGCGATTGCCGATAAGGTTGAAGAACTCGTAAAGAATGAAGTCAAGCGCACTTTCAATCCAGAGTTCCTCAACCGGCTCGATGAGATCATTATCTTCATGGCATTGAATGAGACGGACCTGATCCAGATTCTGGAACTCATGGTCACGCAGCTCAACGCGAACCTGGCGCAGAAATCCATCACGGTCACGGTTGCCGACGAGGCCAAGAAATGGATTCTGAATCAGACTCTGACCGACCGCAGCTACGGCGCGCGGCCGCTGCGCAGAGCGCTGCAGAAGTACATCGAAGACCCGCTGTCCGAGGCGCTGATCCAGGGCACAATCACCACGCGTCCCGCGTTCATCGAGGTATTCCTGGAAGACAACAAGCTCTTCTACCGCCCAGTGGATTCGGAAAAGGCGGAGGGAGTGCTGTTGTACGAGAACTAAAGAAGCTATCAGCTCTTAGCCATTAGCCGTCAGCCAAAAGCTGGCGGCTTTTGCATTTTGTGGTGCCCCGTGGATCAGACAGTTTTCCGGGCCCCTAATCTCCCGCCGCCGCACCTTTTCTGGGCCTTCCCCCTAACCTGCCATTGGCGCGCGAGGCTTTTTTCTTTTCGGGGCTCGTTGCGAGGCCGCCGCGCCGTCCGATCTTTGCCATCCACTGCCGGTTGCCATAGATTCCTTGCAGCAGGCTGGGTACATAGAGATCAACATCCAGAGCGGGCCAGTGCAGGCCTGTCCCCCCGCCGAGGATTTCGAAGTGTGAGATCTGTTCCTTGGTGCCCGATTGCAGTCCCTGCAACTGTTCGCGCGGAATCACACAGCGGCGGCCATCTGACAATTTAAGGATCAGCAGGTCGAGACCGGGCGCGGATTTATATTCGGCCTCTGTGACTAGCGGTTCGTCATGCCGCTGTTTGGCGCGCGCGATGGCACGGTCAATTTCGGAGTTCGTGGTCACAACCGTCGCCCTTCTCGCCTTACGAACAATCGCTTGTTTCGCCATGGACGGCCTCCCATAATGCTGCCAGATCGTCAAAGCGCGCTGCCGCAGCCTTCAGAATTTTCTTCACGTCGGATCGCTTTGCGTTTGCCGGCCGCACAGCATCGGCTCGTTTCCCGAGAGCGATGGTTCGGTCCCGCCGGAGATCCACAATGGCTTCCGTCTCCCCGTGAAAGCCATGAATATGTCGCGGCGGATGATCGTTGGAAAAGACAATGAAGCGAACACCGCGGAATCTCAGCGAAACCACAGCACCAGTATAACCCAAGCCGCTTAGGTATGTGGAATTGCGAAGTAAATCACAGGACCAGTGGGCCCCATTGCGCGCTGCCGCGGCGCAACCGGCGGGCGAGGGCGTCCGGGGCAAGAAAACCTTATTGACCTGTAGTTAAATTCGCAAATCACATGAGAGCGGTCACGTCAGAAGGACCGCCAATTCTGAGGCAAGCGACCGAGGTGAAGTATGAAGTCTCCTTTCCTGTACGCCGCCTTAGCTATTTGTCTGCTAGGTCTTGTTTTCACCCTCAGCCAGGACGCCAGCGCTCGTGAAATAGTCCTGCCCGCCGGAACTCTTTTGCAGTGCACCCTCAACGAACCGAACCTGTCCACCAACACTATGGACGTGGGCGATCCCGTGCTATGTCATCTGCGCGGCATCACTGAGTTCGGACAACAAGCATTTCCTCGTGGCAGCTACCTCGTGGGCCATCTGGAAGGATCGAAGGATCCCGGCCACTTCTGGGGCAAGGGATATCTGAAGCTGCAGTTCGACCGCATCGGGCTGCCCACAGGCGATCTCCCGCTCGAAGCCAAGGTGATCTCCACCAAAGGCTATAAAGTCGACAAGCAGGGAAAGATCGACGGCAAAGGTCATCCGCGACGCGACGTCGTTGAATGGCTGCTTCCGCCGCTCTGGCCCTGGAAATTCGTGATGCTGCCCGCGCGCGGTCCTCGTCCCAAACTCAAGGGAGAGACGGTGCTCAGCATGCGCCTGATGGATGATGTTTCCATTCCGCAAGTGGCGCAAACCTACGGACCGGGTTGGCATTTCTTCAATCGCATGAGCGCGACCTGGGAAGATGCCAAGGCTGCATTCGCTCGGCCGCAACTCACGGCTCGTCCATCTAACGATGGGCAGGTCTCATACGCCAACTACGTGACTCCCGACGGGTCAGGCGCGAGCCTTGCCGCTCCGGGCATGCCAGTGTTCGTACTGAACTCGGGCACTGTTCTGGCCGTCTCCGGCTACGGATACCAGGACCAGCGCATTACGTACACGCTGGTTGGCGGTGGCAGTGGTGTGCTCAGCGCGGAGGATGTGGACTGGTCAACCACCACCCGCGTGAATAACAAACGTGGTGTCCACCTCAGGCTGCACGCTGCACATCAGTCGACGGGAACACCGGGGATGTAATTGCTCGTGTAGGGGCGGACGCCTCGTCCGCCCCGAGCGAAGCGAGTTGAGTTCGTGTAGTTCCCCATTGAGCGCTTCCGCGCGCAACTCCGGACGAGGGCGTCCGTGTCATACATATTTTCTGCGACCCTTTTAGCTGCCAACAATCTTAAGCAGCATGCACAAGATCAACCTCGCCGAGAAATTCTCCAAGATCACCGAGTACTGGAAGCCCTACATCGCGGCTGAGCTCAACGGCCAACATCTGAAGCTCGATAAGTTGAAGGGGGAATTCGTGTTTCATCACCACGAACACGAAGACGAACTGTTCCTGGTGGTCAAAGGCCGCTTTCGGATGGAGTTCCGCGACCGCCACGAATGGATCGAAGAGGGAGAATTCATCGTGATCCCGCGCGGGGTGGAGCATAAGCCGGTGGCGGAGGAGGAGTGCTGGCTTCTGCTGTTCGAGCCAGTTGGCACACTGAATACCGGCAACGTGCAGAACGAGCGCACAATCCACGAGCTCGAACGAGTCTAGATTTCCTTTAGCGGGGCAGCTTGAATTTGATGGTGACCTGCGTCTGAATCTCCACCGGTTCGCCATTCAGCAGGTAGGGTTTGTACTTCCACTGCTTCACCGCATCGACGGCCGCTTTGGTGAGCTGAGCATCTCCACTGACAACTTTGATGTTGCTGATATTTCCTATTTTCGAGATGGTGGCCACCAGCTCTACATTTCCTTCCACCT
>QHVR01000595.1 GCA_003223595.1 Acidobacteriota bacterium | reverse complement strand
GAAACCTCGGCTACCGTCCGAACCTGGCCGCGCGTTATCTCTCGTCGAAGAAAACGCTGCGGATCTCGGTCAACACGCCGCAAGGCACGACGTCGTTCTGGGATGAGGTGCGCAGCGGGATCCGGGACGAGGCTGAATCCATCCTGCTGGAAAATGTGGAAGTCGAATTCCGCACCTGCCCCACTCTGGGAGAGGGTGAAGAAGAAGCGCTGGAAGCCGCGATCCGGGATCAGGTGGACGGCATCATTATTTTCCCGAGCAGTCCCCAAAAGCTCCGAGCCGCGATTCGACGCGCCACTCGCGCCAATATTCCTGTGGTTTGCGTTGCCACCGATGCTCCGCAGAGCGGCCGCCTCGGGATGGTCGGCATCGATACGCTGGCCAGCGGCTCCATCGCCGCCGACCTCATGGGACGTTTTCTGAACGGCAAAGAAGGCTCGATTGCGGTCACTGTCTTCGACATGGATATCACCGAGCACTCGGAGAAATATTCGGCGTTTCAAGCCACGCTGGAAACGTTCTATCCCAACCTGCAGACGTTGAAGCCGGTGGAAGATCACGACATCGAGAAGGAAGCCTACCGCAAGTGCCGCAGGCTCTTCGAGGAACGCAGTGACCTGGCGGGAGTCTACGTCACGACGGAAGCTTCGATCCCGGTGCTGAAAGCAGCCCAAGACGCGAAGCTGCTGGATCGCCTGACGATCATCACGACCGACCTGTTTCCCGACCTAGTGCCCTACATTCGCTCGAGCGCGGTGATCGCGACAATTTACCAGCGACCGCACGCGCAAGGTGAACTCGCGCTGCGCATGCTGCACGAGTTCCTGGCTGAAGGCGGACGCCGCTCCCATCAGGTCGCCCTGGCGCCGCACCTGGTGATGCGCGGCAATCTGGACTTTTTCCTGCGCCGCCAAACGCAGGAATTATCGGCAAAAGAGAAACGCCGGGCGCCCCGCGAAAACAGCGCCGAGTACGCCGAGGACTTCGCCTGATCAGCCCCTTCATCGCTGTGATTCTGGAAAAGACGTAGCAAGCTACGTCTCTACAAACGTTAGGAACGTAAGATGAGCTATCTGGGCATTGACGTCGGTACCGGCGGCACACGCGCGCTGGTGATGGATTCGAGCGGAAACGTTATCGCTTCCGCCTCCTCGGAGCACCAGGACTTCGCCAGCCCCAAGCCAGGGTGGGCGGAACAAGATCCCCGCGACTGGTGGCGGGCCTGCGGTGTCGCGGTGCGGCAGGCACTGCAATCCGCCAAGCTAGACGCCAAAGAGATCTCCTGCGTTGGCTTTTCCGGGCAGATGCACGGGGCGGTGCTGCTCGATTCCTCTGATGAAGTTGTGCGTCCGGCGCTGATCTGGTGCGACCAGAGAAGCGATCCGCAATCACGGGAACTGGAGCAGATGTTTGGGCGCGATGCGCTGATCCGGCTCACTTGCAATCCTCCGCTCACCAATTTCACTTTGACGAAATTTCTGTGGGTACGCGAGAACGAGCCGCAGAACTGGGCCCGGGTAGCCCATGTGATGCTGCCGAAAGATTACGTTCGCTTCCGCCTCACCGGCGAGCGAGCGATCGACATGGCGGATGCCTCGGGCACGCTGCTGCTCGATGTGAGCAATCGACGCTGGTCGGCGGAGGTGTTGAACAAGACCGGCATCAAGGAAAGCCTGCTGCCGGCGCTGTTTGAATCGCCGCAGGTGTGCGGAAAGATCTCGGCCGCGGGGGCCGAAGCAACGGGATTAAAGGCGGGAACTCCGGTCGTTGCCGGAGCAGGAGACCAGGCCGCCGGTGCTGTGGGCATGGGCATCGCCCGCGCCGGAGCCGTCAGCGCGACCATTGGAACTTCCGGAGTTGTGTTCGCCTCCACGGATCGGCCCGCGATGGATCCACAAGGACGACTTCATACCTTCTGCCACGCGATCCCCGGACGCTGGCACGTCATGGGAGTGACACAGGCCGCAGGGCTGTCGCTGCGTTGGTATCGCGACCACTTTGGCGGGGCTTCGCCGGGCGTGCAGAAAAAAGATGGACGCGATCCCTATGACGTCTTTGCTGAAGAAGCGAGCACTGCTCCCACGGCATCGGAAGGCGCGTTCTGGGTCCCGTATCTGATGGGCGAGCGCACGCCGCACCTCGATCCTAAGGCCCGCGCTGCCCTGATCGGGCTCACCGCCTCGCACACCCGGGCGCACGTGATTCGCGCCATCATGGAAGGCGTAGCCTTCAGCTTGAAAGATACATTCACAATCTTTGATGAGATGAAGATTCCGGTGACCTCGATCCGGTTGGGCGGGGGCGGCGCGCGCTCGCCGCTCTGGCGGCAGATTCAGGCGGATGTCTACGGGCGCGAAGTAGAAATCGTGGCCGCCGAAGAAGGCGCGGCGTACGGCGCGGCAATCCTGGCGGGAGTAGGTGCGGGAGCGTGGTCATCCGTCGAGCAGGCCTGCGATGCGGTGGTACGTGTCGCGAAACGAATTCAGCCGAATGCGAAAGACTCCGCAACCATGCAGCTGGCGTATACGACTTACCGGAAGATCTACGCGGCGCTGAAATTTGCGGCAGCATAGGGACGAAAGAGGTCTGATCTTTACGCGGTCGTCATCCGCACTTTCTTGGCTACTTCAATTCCCTCACCCAAATATTTCGAAAACTAATCGGCTCGCTTGGATCCCCGTGCGCCTGTAACTTAATCGGCGCACCATCGTACTTTTTATAGAACGGCTGCCCGATATACCGCGTCTCGCCCTTCAACTCAAAATGATTCTGCACCAGCACGCCGTTGAAGAACACGGTCACATATGCCGGAGTCTTCATGGAGCCGTCGGCATTGAACACGGGCGCCGTCCAGGCGACGTCGTAAGTCTGCCATTCTCCGGGTTTGCGGTTCGCGTTTACCAGCGGAATCGCCTGCTTGTAGATGCTGGCGGCCATGCCGTTGACGTATGTCTGATTGTTATAAGAATCGAGGATCTGCAACTCATATCCGGCGTCTCCGGGGCCGGTGGACGCAAGAAATAGCCCGCTATTGCCGCGCAACTGGCCGCTGCCGGTGATGTTCTCAGGAACCTTCCACTCCAGGTGCAGCTGGTAATCTTTGAAGCTGCGCTTGGTTTCAATGTTGCCGGCCTTCTTGTTGACGGTGAGCACGCCGTCGGAGACGATCCATTGGGCGGGGGATTTGTCCTGCGCGGAAACCCATTGGTCAAGATTCTTGCCGTCAAACAAGATGATTGCGTCGGAAGGCGCAGCCCCGCAGGTTGCGCCCGGAGTCACAACTTCCGGCACCGGCTTCCAGACTTCGGTGTCTTCGGGTTTCGCCTGGTTTTGAGTGGCGGGTGCCTGCTGCGCCAAGCTGGATAGAACGAGAATCGTGAATGCGAAGAAAATCAGAAGCCAGGTACGCATGCATTTCACCATGAATTCGAGGTGTGTAGCGGTCGCGAACAATATATCTGACCCAGGGAGAGTTGTGTGGGCCAGTGTGAAATGAGGTATGGTGGTGCACTGTAAATGGCAAAATCCCGCACATTCCGGAGGGTAGATTGAAGACTGCTCGGCGATTCAAAGTGGTGCTTTTGCTGATTGCCCTGTGTGCGGCGGCGAGCGCGGCCGACAGTAAAGCCATCGCAATCGTTCACGCCCGTTTGATCGACGGAATGGGTGGCACTCCGGTGGAGGACGCGACCGTGCTGGTTCGCGGCAAAACGATTGAGTATGCCGGAGCCGCCGCTGGTGCGAGCGTTCCCAAAGACGCGCAGATCATCGACGGCGCCGGAAAGACAGTCATGCCTGGTCTGGCGGACCTGCATGTGCACCTGCAAGGCGCATGGGACGGCACATCGGTCGACCTGCTGGGCTACCAGCGATACCTCAATGCCATGCTTTACTCGGGCGTGACCACGCTGCTCGACACCGGTAATTACCAGCCCTGGATTTTGCAGCTTAGGCAGGAGCAGGCGGCAGGACGCCTTCGTGGGCCGCGCATCTATTGCGTCGGCGCCATGATCGATGCGGCCGATCCGGCGTGGCCCGACCTGGCGTACGCCATCAGCAGCCGCTACCAGATTCCCGAATTCGTGCGCCGCGACAAGGCCGCGCGCGTGGATATGATCAAAGGCTATTCCAACCTTTCCGAGCACATGCTGCACTGGCTTTCGGAGGAGGCTGCCAAAGCGGGCATTCGCGTGGTCATTGATCAGTGGGAGCGCAATGGTTCGCCTGATCTCGTGGCGACTGGAATTTCTGGTTTCGCGCACTTGCCCACGCGAAAAATGAGCGACGACGATATCCAATTTGCCAAGCAACATAGCATTTTTTTCATAACCACGCTGGTGGTCACGGAATCGTTTGCGCACACGCGGCTGGACCACATTGACTTCCTCAAACAGCCGTATATCGCCGATACCATGCCGCCATGGTTCTTGACCGAACTGACGGAGTACGCGGGGAAGCCCCAGACCGAGGCAGAAAAGAAAGAGACGGAAGAAAATCTTAAGGCTCATCAGGAAGCCATGCGCAACGTAAAGAAATTGCATGATGCGGGATTCCTGATTGCCACCGGCACGGATGCACCGTATCCGGGTGTATTTCAGGGCGAAGGCCTCCATCACGAACTGGAATTGCTGGTTGACGCGGGCTGGACGCCGCTGGAGGCGATTCGCGCGTCCACCTACGATGCAGCAAAGTTGATGAAAGGCGAGAACGAGTGGGGCACGGTGCAGGCGGGCAGGCGCGCCACGCTGCTGATCGTCGCGGGCAATCCAGCGGAACACATCAGCGACACGCGCAAGATTGAAATAGTGATGCAGGACGGAGCGATTGTGGACCGCTTGTCACTGAAATACGATCCCAAAAAAGATGCGGGCTATCACATGGTTCCCGGGCTGTTTAATCCGTGAGCACGCGAGGCCTCACAGTTCAGGAGAACTTAAGCAACCCGCTCGCGCGTCCTTTCTTGTAGCGCCTGTTCATAGAGGCTGATGTACTTGCGCACCATCACCTCGACGGAAAAGTTCTCTTCTACATAGCGGCGAACGGCTGCGGGCTGAAGATTCAGATCACGGACACAGCGCGTCATGTCGCGTATGGAACGGCAAACGTGCCCCGAGACTCCCTCCACGACCACTTCTGGAACCGAGCCGCCGGGCAGCGCGATGACAGGGGTCCCACAGGCCATGGCCTCGACCATGACCAGGCCGAAGGGCTCGTTCCACTGGATTGGGAACAGCATGGCCATGGAATTTCCCAGCAGCTCGTTCTTGGCCTGAAGGTCGGCGGGACCAATATATTCGACCAGCTTGCCATCGATCTTGGGGCGAATTTTGCTTTCGAAGTACTCGCGAAATTGAGGCTGCACCTCGCCCGCAATCTTCAATGGCACTCCCGTGCGATGTGCCACTTCAATGGCAAGGTGAGTTCCTTTGATCGGGGCGATTCGTCCGATGAAACTGAGGTACTGCTGTTTCTTCTCGACGAGCTGGTAAAGGCTCAGATCGATGCCGTGGTGAATGGTCCGGACATTGGGCAAAGATTCCCGCTTGCACTGCGCTTCGCTGATGCAGACGTAGTGCGCTTCGGGATAGCGCGCGTAGTACTCGCTGAGGTAATCCTCATGCGGGCCGTGCAGAGTGAGCACAAAAGGCGGGGCCACGAACTGAGAGAGGGCAAGTCCTAGAGCCGATTGCACGTGGATGAGATCGCAATCATGGGAGGCGTCGCGAATGGCCCAGGAAGTGTGACTGAGTTCCCGAAGCGAGGCCCGTTCCGCTTGCTTGATGGGCCATTGCGAGCGCTCGTAGAACCAGCGGCGTTCTACCTGCACAGTGGATTCACCGTTGGCGTATACGACCACATCCACATTGGCTTTTTTCAGGCCTTCGGCTAATTGGGCGACGAATAACTCGGTTCCGCCGTATTCGGCGGGCGGGACAGCGATAAAGGGTGCAGCGATAAGAGCGATCCTCACTCACCAGGCCTCACGCGTAGCAACGCACCACATCCCGAGTCGCGAGCATCAAGCGCGGGTAAGATGCCGGAAAGGCTGATCTTTGTTGCAGGCAAGAGTTAAAGGGCGATTCGGCATTGCAGGATCACCGGAGGGCGCAGCCTCGCCGGGCGGCGAGTGTACAATTCCTGCGTTTCGTTGAAGCAGGCATGATGGGACAGGCAGAGACCAAGACGTTTTCTGTGGAAGCGCTGCGAGAATTCGCCACTCGCATATTTCTCCACTTCGGAGTGAGCCAGCAGGATGCAGCGCAGGCTGCTGACGTATTGCTGTGTGCCGACCTGCGCGGGATCGATTCGCATGGCGTAGCACGGCTGCACAGTTATTTCGAGTTGCTGCAGGAAGGAAAGATCAATCCCCGCCCGCAGGTGAAGGTGATCCGCTCGACCGCGAGCACCGCAACCCTGGATGGCGACAACGGCCTGGGACTGGTGGTCGGTCCGCAGGCGAACCGGATGGCGATGGATTTAGCGGAAAAGTCCGGCACAGGATGGGTCAGCGTCTGCGCCACAAATCATTTCGGAATTGCCGGGTACTACGTTCTGAAAGCGCTGGAAAACGACCTGATTGGGTGGGCCATGACCAACTCGACCAAGCTGGTCGCGCCCGTTTGGGGTGCAGAACCGATGCTGGGAACCAATCCGATCGCCATTGCGTTTCCCGCGAAAGATGAACCGCCGATCGTGATCGACATGGCAACCAGCGCGGTCGCGCTGGGCAAAGTCGAAATGGCTCTGCGCAAGGGTACGTCCATTCCGACGGGCTGGGGCATGGATCGAGAGGGCCGTAGCACCACCGACCCGGAGGACATCATGAAAGGCGGAATGCTGCTGCCGCTCGGTTCGGATCGCGAGCGCGGAGCGCACAAGGGCTACTGCCTCGGCGTGATGGTGGACGTGCTGAGCGCAGTCCTGAGCGGGGCGAACTGGGGGCCGTTCACCGTCCCGTTCGTTCTTCGCAACCAGATTCCCAGCCGCAGCGTGGGCAAGGGCATCGGCCATTTTTTCGGGGCCATGCGCATCGATGCTTTTATTGATGCCGACGAGTTCAAGTCGCAAATGGATGAATACGTTCGCGTGTTCCGCGCGACTCGGCCGGAGCCCGGCACTAGTGGGCCGCTCCTTCCCGGTGATCCGGAACGCGAGGCGGAGCAGGTGCGGCGAAAAGAGGGAATTCCCTTGCTCCCGGCTGTGGTGAAGGACCTGCTCGATATCTCTGAGAAGATCGGCGTGCCGCTGTCGGAGCCGCACTGAGAGTGGAAAGTTCTCCGCGAGGCATTGCGCTCGCATCGTGAGATTAGCCAACCCTGAGCGCCGCCTTCGAATCCACTGTCAAGGCGCGTATATACTGTCGCCGAATTTCGGGCCCACATTTTCCGCACAACGTGCAGATCGGAGAGTCTCATGCACTGGCTATGGGTGATTCTGATTGGACTCATTGTTGGAGCCCTCGCGAAGTTGATCATGCCCGGCAAAGATCCGGGCGGGTTCATCGTGACTATCCTTCTCGGCATTGCCGGATCTCTGGTAGGAACGTGGCTGGGCCGCGTGCTGGGTCTTTATCAGGAAGGGCAGTCGGCTGGATTCATCATGTCGCTGGTGGGAGCGATCATCCTGCTCGGCATCTACCACCTGATCCGCAGGCGCGGAACGGCTTGAGCGACGGCATCTTGGGCTCGCGTTATTCGTAGCGCAGGGCGACCATGGGATCTACTTTGGTCGCTCGCCGCGCGGGGATGTAGCAGGCGAGTAGCGCGGCTACGATCAATACTGCGATCACCGCAGCGAAGGTCAGGGGATCGGTCGCGCTGATCCCGAACAGGAACGATGCCAGGGTGCGGGTGAGCGCCAGCGATCCGACGAGGCCGATCGCGAGGCCGATCAGGATCGTGCGCATTCCCTGGCTGAGGATCATGGTCAGCACGTCGCGGGAGCGTGCGCCCAAGGCAACGCGTACGCCGATCTCGCGGGTGCGGCGGCTGACGGAATAAGCCATCACGCCGAAGACGCCCGCGGTGGCCAGCAGCAGCGCGACGATTCCGAAGAACGCAATCAGAATTAAGTTGAAGCGGCGCGAGCCAAGCGAAGCTGAATAGACCTGCTGAAAGGTGCGGAAGTTCGCGGGAATTTCCGGATTCATCTCCTGCAAGATGCTGCGCGCGGCGGTGGTGACCATCTGCGTGTTGGCGTCGCTCAGCATGGTAAGCGTCATCGCCGGGCGCGGTCGCTGGAACAGGTCGACGTAAACGGTGGGGCGCGGTGGGGCATCAAGGCCGTTCTCGTGGATGTCGGCAACAACTCCGATGACGTTCAGCAGACGGATGTCGCCGTCCATGTTGCCGAACTGGATGGTATGGCCGATCGGGTCCTGCCCCGGCCAGCGCGCTTGCGCGAGCGATTCGCTGATAAGAGCCACGTGCGGGGCGTCCGGCGTGTCCCGATCGTCGAACATGCGTCCGCGAACCAGCGGGATGCCGAGCGCCTGGAAATATCCTGCGGTAGCGGTGCAGTGATCGGCTACACCGAGGCGCTCCTTCTGCTGGAAAAGCCCCTCGAACATTCGGCTGAGTTCTTCGTCGCTGAGAGGACGCTTGGGCATCTCGTCCCGCGAGGCCTTGATCCATGGGAAGGCCGCTCGTGGCGCCGACCTTCTCCACACCGGGGATCTGACGCAGGCGGTCGATCAGCCTCGAATAAAAAGCTCCTTGCGCGGATTTGGATTTCGCGTCGGTCCAGTTGGCCCACGGGAGCGAGATGTCCATAGTGACGATTTTGTCGACCCGGAAGCCGGGATTGACTTCGAGAACTTTCTTCAGGCTACGGCCGAGGAGGCCCGCGCCGATGACGAGCACGAGCGTTATGGCCATCTGCGCGGCGACGATGCCGCGCCCAAGGCGCTGGCTGGATTGCGAGCCGGCCTGCGAGCGTCCGCCTTC
>QHVR01000594.1 GCA_003223595.1 Acidobacteriota bacterium | reverse complement strand
AAGGGTACGCAGCAGGAAGTATTTAAGGCCGAGCGGCAACGGTCAACTTCAACCCACGGCACCGGCTGCGCGTTCGCAACCTCGATGACATGCCACTTGGGACTGGATCGCGGACTCGCGGAAGCGACTCTGCTCGCGAAGACCTACGTCGGCGCCGCCATCGCGAACGCGCAAATGCTGGGCAAAGGCACCGGCCCAGTCCATCATTTGTATCGCATGAATCAGCAGCGCAGGGCGACCAGCACCAGCGGCGAGTAGTTTTAGCGGTTGGTGTCTGAAGGCTTCTTCAGCAGGATGCCGGCGGTAAACGACGCTGTGGCCGCCAGCAGCCACTCCGCCCGGTAGAACTGGATTGCTTGCCAATCCACCAAAGTCTTCGCGGTTAGCAAACCCACCAGCAGCGCTCCCGCAATGCAGCCAATTCCGATGAAGAAGGCGACCAAGGACGCCGTCGGAAGTCCGACGCGCATCTTGATCTCGTGGAAAGAAAGATAATGCACCCAGGACGGAACCTTGCTGCCGGGCAGGGAAAAAATCGATGCAGTTGTTCGCGCGGCCTCCGTCAGTTGCTCCCGAAGCCGAACCATCAGGCCAGCATCCGTCTTTGCGGTGGGAACTGCGCCTAGCGGACGCTTTCCACCACAGGAGTGGCAGAAACGCGATCCCGGCAGGTACTCGGTGCCGCATCCTGGGCACACTTGCGCCATGCTGGTCGCTGTTTCCTGAACTGCCAATTCTTTCTCGACACTCGGAACCGGCGGCCGCCAGAATTCTGGCTGTGTACCGTGCGCTAGTTCTGCCATTCTCGTTTCCTAATCTGGGGGAGAGCTTTGGAACTCTACTCGCATTCCAATGTCCAAAAAACTGTCACGTCTAAGTCTTTTGGCGACAATGACTCACACCGACTCTGATCCATCCTGCCAGCAAGCAACGGGCAATAATTACGTGTCTGACCGGGTAAATAGAACTTTATTGCACACGCAGGGACATGCTGCTGCAACGAAACTATAAAGCAGAGCGTCCTTAGCCGCAGTTGGCAGATAAAGCACTACCCTGATTCTCTTGGTTCGAGTGTAGGGGCGAAGCGAGCGTTCCAGCTGAGCCAAGCTCCTCTACACGAAGCAAGACTTCGTTTAGACTAGCCACACAGGGTTGGTGATTCCTTTCCAATGAAATCTGTGCCCGCTCCTAGATTCCTCTCTACCGTCTGTGTCTTGTGTCTTCTCGCCATCGCTGCGAGCGCCCATGCCCAGTCAGAGCCCACTCAAAAAGCACTCCATGGCCCCCCAAAAGACACGCTCACCGATGTAGCTTTCGAGCACTTCTACAACATGGACTATGACCGCGCCACGCAGGAATTCGAGAAGTTGGTTGAAAAGCATCCCGACGATCCCTTCGCGGTGAACCATTTGCTCACGGTTGTCTTGATGCACGACCTCTATGACACCGGGGCGATGAACACGGGAGATTACGCCAACGACAGCTTCATAGGCCGCACTCCGCGGCCCACCGATCAGAAGATCAAGGATCAGATCAAGGACCTGGTCAAGCGCGCTCTGGCTCTCGAGGAGCAGCAACTCAAAAACAATTCGAACGACATCAACGCGCTCTATTGCCGCGGGGTCACGCGAGCGCAGTTCGCGGTTTACACCGGACTGGTGGAACGCGCCTGGTTTTCGGCGCTCCGCAACGCCGTAGGAGCCCGTCACGATCACGAGCGCGTCCTCGAATTGGATCCCGCGTACACTGATGCGAAGCTGGTCGTGGGCACACACAATTACGTTGTCGGAAACCTGCCGTGGAGCGTAAAAGTTGCGGCCGCGATCGCGGGCCTGAGCGGATCCAAGGACAAAGGTCTATCCTACTTGCGCGAGGTGGCCAAGAGCGACGGAGAGAATTCGGTCGACGCCAAAGTGGTCCTCACATTGTTTCTGCGCCGCGAGCACCACTACGACGAGGCCATGGGATACATGCAGGATCTCACCGCAAAATTTCCCAGGAACCATCTTTTTCTAACCGAGATCGCGAACCTGCAAAGGGCCTCCGGAGACCTGCCGGCAGCCCAGGCGACGTACCGCAGAGTTTGGCAAAACGGACGGGAAGGGAAGTACGGCACCTTACATTATGAGCTAGCGGCTTGGGGTCTCGGCGAGTTACTGCGTACCAAGAAAGATTTGCCCGGCGCCGCCGCAGCTTACGAACTGGTGAATCAGGCTCCTGCTCCCGATCCCGACATCCTGCAGAAAGCCAACCTGGCCGCCGGTGAGATGTACGATCTCATGCAGAAGCGCGACTTGGCCATGAAGCGCTATGAGACGGTGCTGGCGGGAAATGCCAACACGGGCCCGGCCGACCAGGCCCGCCGCTACATTCGCGAAGCCTACCGGGAATAAACGGAACCTCGGGCAATAGATTTCCGTATTGTTAGAGTGAGGGCAGAATTATGTATTGCAACCATTGTGGAAAGGTTATTCAGGACGACGCTGCCGTTTGTGCTTACTGCGGTGTACGCATCGGATCGTGCCTGGCGCGCAGGAGATTGATGCGCCCGCGCGCAGGCCGCAAGATCGCCGGCGTCTGCCTGGGATTCTCCGAGTACTTCGATATCGATGTCACCCTCGTTCGAGTCGTGTGGCTGATGGTGGCATTCATGACCGTGATCGGCTTCTTGTCGTATCCGATCGCCTGGATCATCATGCCGGAAGAGCCGCCGCTATTGCCTGTTCCGGCCGGAACGCCCCAGGCAACGCACTCGTAACCAGACCTCAGCCGAGGGGCCCTCTGCGGTTCCAGGTGGACTGTCTTTCGCCGTAGAGACAGCCGCCATCGGCTGTCCAGACCACGCCTGCCCTCACCGATTCTGTGTTTTAATTCCTGCATGGAACCGCAGTCTTCGCAGCGCGTACGAAGTGGCGACGCGGACATCTTCTACTGGACTCTCGGCGATGGTCCTCCGGTTGTCCTCCTGCATCCCTTCCCGGTTCATCATGAATTCTGGCTGCCTGTGACCGACACCCTGGCCCCGCGCCATCGCCTGATCTTGCCCGACCTGCGGGGACATGGCGACTCCGGCGTGGGCGAGGGCCCCGCCACTATGGAGAAACATGCCGCCGATGTCCGCGCGGTAATGGACGACGCCGATGTCGGCCGCGCGCCAATGATCGGAGTCTCAATCGGCGGCTACCTGTTATTCGAATTCTGGCGCAAATACCGCAGCCGCGTCGCCGCCCTCGGACTCTGCAATACCAAAGCTCCCGCGGACAATGCTGAGGCCCGTGCCGGACGCCTGCAGGCCGCGAATGATGTTCTTGATCGCGGCACTGACCCCTTCTTTGAATCCATGATCGAAAAGGTTCTTTCGAAAACCACCCGTGAATTGCGCCCCGATTTAGTTGACGGCGTAATGCGAATGATGAAGAAGATGTCCCCGGAAGGCGTAGCCCAGGTCCAGCGCGGCATGGCCGATCGACCAGATTCGGTCGAAACTCTGAAGACGATCAACGTACCGACTCTGCTCGTAACCGGGGATGAAGACGTCACAACGGGCGTGAAGGAAGTCGAACTAATGCACCAGCACATTAAGGGCAGCCAGATGCGAGTAATCCGGAAAGCCGGCCACTATTCCCCCTGGGAACAGCCGCAAGAGTTCGCCCGCATCCTGCGCCAGTTCCTGGATGGAATGTAGTCCTTTGCGCAAATTCACAAGCAGCCGACTTTAGGGTGAAGCGTAGCTGAGTTCGCCACGCCTCACGCACAAGCTTCCTATGCCCAGGTGTGATGGCCATATTTGAACAGCTATCGGCTGCCTAGGATTGTCAAAGAAGAAGCCGCAAGCCGGCTGGGCAGTTTGTGCAGATCAACTGCTCGGATTTTGCCTTGACTTGGGTAAACTGAAGCGTATTGTGTTTCCCAGTCAGCCGAGCGCAGTAAGATCATCGGAATGCTATCGACTGAACCGGCTCTGGTTCCGGCCCCAAGAAAAACTTAACGAAGTCGGTTATGCACGCCCGAGGTTCGGGGCGCGCAAACACCGAGCACTCGAGGTCGGAATAGGGCGCTCTCTCGCGCCTAGCTAGAACTGAACCCGGCCAAAATCAAGGGGCTTTGACGATTTGTCTCTACCGTGGGCTTTGCGCGCGTTGACTCCACGGGTTGCCAATCCAGATTTGGAAGGTGAGTGAATATGAAAAAAGTCGTTTGCATTGCTGCACTGATGTGGCTGTCGTGCACCATGCTGCTTGCTGAGAGCAGTGACACATCACGCTGCGCGACGCCGAATCCGGCATCGGGTTACGCGTCCCCCATCAAGCTCCCGAAATCAAAAAGGGAGATCAAGGCCTACAACGTCGACTACGTGGAAACCCAACCACACGATCCCGTCTGTCTCAGCAAGAGTGCGGATGACGTGATCATTTGGCTATCTGGCTCAAGCAAGAAGTTCAAAATGAAAATACATGGCGCCGCAAAAGACCAATCCCCGAATTGCAAGCAGCATCCGTTTCTAAAAGACCCCCCTACTGAGACAGTAGACGGTTACTTTTCGGGTTCTCTCGACCCGATGGTGCCGAATGATTGCGTGTATGAGGTGGAGTTTCAAATCGAGGGAGGGCAGGTGCTTGATCCGCATATCAAGACCGCTCCATGAAGAGGTTTCAACTTGAAGTACGGCTCAGGCACCCCGTCAGGGCTCGCCATAATACGTCATTTGGCGAGGATTAACTGCTTGAATCTCGTCTCCTCGCGCAAATTATCGAACTCCGGGGATGCCCGAATCTCGGCTGGGGAATACCCTAGCTCCCGTGCCTTTTCCAGCCATCTGAGGGCCTGATCCTTTTCTGCAAACTGGTTATGGATGACGGCAGCGATCGCAAGATATTCTGGGACCGCCGGATTCAAATGTATGGCCTCCTGCAGATGTTTAAGAGCTTGGGAGCGATTTCCCAACATCGCGTAATAATTCGCCATACTCACGTATGGGTCTCCGTCCTTGGGATTGACGCGTAAAGTTTCTCCCGCCATGCGAATTGCACGCTCATACATCTGGCGAGCCTGGTTTCGCTTGGTTGGGCTCCAGTAGTAGGCGCGGGCCAGGTTTCCGCAAGTGACGTAATCCTTTGTCGTGGCCGTACAGGCATGTTCAAGCGCATTCACGGAATCATCAAAGCGGCGCAAATTGAAATAAGCAACGCCAAGATTGGAGTAGGCCTCGGCGGTGGGAAAGAGAGTGATGGCGTGGCGCAGGACTTCGATTGCCTTGGCGTACTCGCCCATGAAAATGTAAACGCCACCCAGACTGCGATAGCCGTGGGGATCGTCGGGAGCGAGGGCAATGGCGCGCTTGAACTCGTTTGCCGCTTCCGAATATCGCGCCTGGTGGGAGTAAAAACTGCCTAGCCAGCCGTATCCCGCCCAATATTCGGGACGGACTTGAACGGCAAGCCGGTACGTATTTTCGGCTTCGGCTAATCTGCCTAATCGTTCATAGACCGAGGCCAATCCCCGATAGGCGCCGTCGTTGGTCGGGTCAGTTTGCACAGCCCGTTGGAATTGCTGCACGGCTTCCTCGTATCGGCCTATGCTGGCGTATACCCTACCCAGGCAGCTGCGGGCCTCGCCCGACTCCGAGTCAAGAGCCACGGCACGCTCGCAGGCTTGCTTCGCCAGGTCCATCCATTTTGGTTCGTAGGTTGCGTTGTAGGTTGCCCAATAGGCCTCTCCCAGTCCGGCGTACGCCGATACATACTGCGGATCACGCTCGAGCGCGCTGCTGAAGAGAGCAATGGCGCTGCTTACATTTTCCGGCTTGTGGTAGTCCTGCAAATACCCAAGGCCGCGTAGATAGTAGTCATAAGCTGCCGGCTCACTTGTACCATGCGCCACCAGGGCGTGATGATCAACCCCACGGAGTTGGAGGCCGAGCATATCTACGACGCTTTCAACGACGCGATCTTGCAAGCCGAAAACGTCACTCATATCGGCGGTTATGGTGCCGGCAGAGAGTTGTCGCATGCGCACCGCGTCCACGAGGCTATAGGTGATCCGGACCCTGTTGCCTGACTCCTGCAAAGCTCCCTCTAGCACCAGAGTCACGCCGAAACCCTTGCGGGCCTGTTCTACATTGGTTATACCTTCCGCGCGTATCTCGCTGGTGGGAACAACGTGCACAGGGTTACCGCCGGCGAGCTGGGTAAGTTTGACCGCAAGCGTTTCGGTCAGCCCGTTACAGAACGCCTTGGTGCCGGGATCCTCGACGCTGGAAGTAAACGGCAGGACCGCCAGATGAACGGGAGGCTGCTTGTCGGAACCGACATCCTTCGCTTTGCCTTTATAGAAGACAACCGCAAGCAAACCAACAACAAGCAATGCCGCAGCGATCGCGGCGAGCGTAGTCAGAAGTTTGTGGCTTGGTTTGGGGCTCGTTTTTCGGGGCAGCAGTCGTGATAAGCCAGTTGGGGTCAAAGCACCCTCAATCAGGTGCAACTCCTCCAATAACTCGCGAGTGCTCGCATAGCGTTGCCCCTGGTCTTTGGCCATCGCCTTGTTGACCAGCTTTTCCAGCTGTTCCGGCACCTCCGAATTGAAGGTGTGGATTGGGGCCGGCGTCTCGCGACGTATGCGGTCGCTGGTAGCCACGAAACCGGCGGCTAAAAAGGGATGATGGCCAGCCAAGACTTCATAGAACACGACTCCAAGAGAGAAAATGTCGGAGCGACCATCGGGAGGCTTCTCCAGCAGAACCTCAGGCGACATATATGCGGGCGTGCCATTGACTCCGCTTGCCCTGTCCACGGTTGTACTCTGGTCGGATCTTGGCAGGTGCTTGGCTACTCCAAAGTCGAGAATCTTTACCTCTCCATCAGGAGTAAGCATGATATTTTCCGGCTTGATGTCGCAGTGCACGATACCGTGTTCGTGTGCCGCCATCAGGGCCTGCGCGCTTTGCACCGCGATCCCCAGAAACTGCTTCAGGTTCATAGGCGCCTGCTGTATGCGCTGGCGCAGGTTTTGCCCATCAACAAACTCCATCACCAGAAAGATCTCGCCTTGTTCCTCGATCACGTCATAAATAGCCGCGATATGAGCATGGTTGAGGCAGGACGCGCGTTCGGCCTCTTCCTCGAAGCGGCGGCGATATAGAGGGTCCGAGCGCAGGCTGACCGAGAGCCGCTTGAGCGCAACGCTGCGCTTCAGGCGCGTGTCTTCCGCCCGGTACACTTCTCCCATGCCTCCCTTACCCAGCCGCTCGCCAATCACAAAGCGGCCGATAGTGTTCCCGGTAAGAGATCCGGACATCTGGCTATCCGCGGTTTGCGATAGGTTTTCTGTCATCGGGGGAGCTGAGCTAGATGCCTGGGAAAACGCAGCGAACAGGAACATCCTGTGCGTTTCGTGTTTAGCCGGGCGTTCGCCCGTGGAGACGAATGTTACTCCACGGCCCAAAGGCGGGCAAATGCAGGGCAACCAAACAATCTTTAGAAAGGTCGCGTGATCGGTGGATTCATCGGCTCAGGGCTAGCAAACGCGTCGAGCACATTCGCACGCCGTAACTGTTGTAACCAGGCCATCAGACGTTTGAGGTCGGCGGGGGGCCACCGTTGTTTTTCTCTGAGATCGCCACGACTCACTATGGGAATCCATCGGAGGCGGCCAAGCTCAAAATCCCTCACACTTAGCACTCCCGCCCTGCGCAAAATTCGCGAACGACGGGGCACCCAATTTGTGTTGCTCAACGGATCAAAGCCGCCCATCGGCTTTTAGTCCTTTGACTCCGCCTGGGCTAAAATCATGGCGCTATGAAAACCGTCTCCGTCCTATTCATCTCCACAATCCTCTCTACCATTTCTTTCGCCCAGAGTGCTCCGCGCCCACGCATCACCGGCATTGACCACGTCGCGTTCTACACGACCAATCCCGATGGCGTGAAAAAGCTCTATTCGGACATTCTGGGCCTGACTGCGGCTGCGCCCATCGAGTCCGGCGAGACCACTCGCTACATGTCCGGCAAGCAGTGGGTTGGATACAGCGCCGCGCCCGATCCCAAAGCCACCGACCGGATGGACCACATAGCCTTCACGACCGACAACATTGCAGGCCTGCGTCGTTACCTCACGCAAAAAGGCCTCAAGCCCGGCCAGATTCAAGGCCGCTCGGACCATAGCCTCAGCTTTGCGGTAGACGATCCTGAGGGCCACCACGTCGAATTCGTCGAGCGAGCCAAGGACGAGAAAGCACCCGCAGAACCGAATGCGGTTTCACATCGCATGATCCACGCCGGCTTCCTCGCTTACAACCGCGCCGCCGCCGACCATTTTTATCGCGAGGTGCTGGGCTTCCGTCCCTACTGGCACGGCGGCATGAAAGACAACGAGACCGACTGGGTTTCACTGCAGGTTCCCGATGGCACCGACTGGCTGGAGTACATGCTGAACCAGCCCGCCCATCCCGACCTTCGCCTGACGGGAGTCATGAACCACATCTCCTACGGCGTTGCCGATATGAAAAAGGCCCAGGCAGTTCTGGAATCACACGGCTGGAAGGAGCACGGCGACGAACACGCGCAGATGGGACGCGACGGCAAGCGGCAGTTGAATGTCTTCGACCCTGACCTGACCCGCATTGAACTGATGGAGTTCAAGCCCGCCGAGAAGCCCTGCTGCAGCGACTTCACCGCGCCCCATCCCAACGAAACCGAGTAGATTGGCATAGATTAGTTTCGAGTTTCGTGTTTCGAGTTTCGACCAGTTCGGTGGATCTGATGCGACTCGGATGTACTCTAAATCGAAACTTGAAACCTGAAACTGTTCTGGGATTTGTTAGAATCTCCCGCCATGGCAAATTCAGTCTCCGAACGAATTCTGGTTCCCGCCGATACTCGAGTCACCGCCAAAGGTGATGGGCACGCGGTAGAGTTCGGTGACGCCTCAAACCGCGTTTTTCTGGTCACCCTCTCGATTACGAAAATTATCGAGCAGGAGGCTCTTGACGTCCAAGTCCATCGCTGCCTTTCCCCAACAGTTCTATACGGGGGAGTGGCCGCTGTTGCTCGATCTCTCAGCCCAACCCGACGTGAAGGTCGTCCGCGCTCATTGGGAAGTGAACCGCTGGGGACGCGGCACCGAGACGCCGATGTTCGAGTTCGGCGTCACCATGAAAGAGGTACCGCCAGAAATTCTGAGAGACGCAACCGCGGAGGCCAGGACTCTGGCCTGATGAACAATCCATCCGAAATCACGGTGCGCCCGGCGCGCCACGTGCGCGGCACTGTGCAACTCCCCGGCGACAAGTCCATCTCTCACCGTTACGCCATGCTGTCGGGAATCGCGGAAGGATCCTCCCGCCTCGAGAATTATTCCACCGGCGCCGATTGCGCCAGCACCCTCGCCTGCATGCGCGCACTTGGCGTGAAGTGGAGCCGCATCGAGGGTCCCAGCAACACCATCGAAGTACACGGCTCTGCCGGATCGCTCGTGGCCCCAAGCGCCCCGCTCGATTGCGGCAATTCCGGTTCCACCATGCGCATGCTAAGTGGAATCGTTGCCGGACAGCCCTTCACTTCGGAGATGGTGGGCGATGAATCGCTCTCGCGTCGTCCCATGCAACGCATTATCGGGCCGCTCTCCGAAATGGGCGCGCACATTGCATCGCAAGACGGAAAGCCACCTCTAAACATAAAAGGCGGATCGCTGAAAGCGATCGACTACAAAATGCCAGTCGCGAGCGCGCAGGTGAAGTCCTGTGTTCTACTGGCGGGCCTCTTTGCCAAAGGCGAAACCCGCGTCGAGGAGCCGCTGCGCACCCGCGACCACACCGAGGTCGCTCTCCGCGCGTTTGGTGCGGAACTGAATCGCAAAGCCGCGGGAGCCGGAAGTGAGGTCCGCATTCGCGGCGGACAGCGTCTGCGCGGAGTCGACGCCCGCATTCCCGGAGATCTTTCCAGCGCCGCTTTTTTTCTCTGCGCCGCCGCCCTTTTTCCCGGATCGCAGCTCACCATCCCGCATCTGCTCATGAATCCCACTCGAGCCCGCCTGCTCGATATCCTCATGCAGATGGGCCTGCACATCTCCGTAACTCAAATGGAAGAAATTCATGGGGAGCTCGTAGGCTCTCTGCAGATCGAAGGCGCAGCCTTGCATGGCACCACAATCGCCGGTGCGGATGCAGCCGCGCTGATTGATGAAATTCCCGTTCTCGCCGCCATCGCTCCCTTCACCGAGCAGGGAATGGAAATACGCGACGCCAAAGAATTGCGCGTCAAAGAGTCCGATCGCATTGTCGCTCTCGCCGCCAACCTGCGCCAGATGGGCGCTGAGGTCGAAGAGCGCGACGACGGACTTAAAATTCCCGGAGGACAATCCCTGCACGGCGCCCAAATCGATTCTCACGGAGACCATCGCATCGCCATGGCATTCGCTGTCGCCGCCCTCCGCGCAAAAGGAGACACCCAAATTCGCGGCGCAGAATCCGCCGCCATCTCCTACCCCGCCTTCTTCCACACCCTGGAAGAACTAACCGAGCGATAACCAGTTATGGAGGGACAGCCGCCACCGGCTGTCCAGGCCAGCGAAGCTCGACGGTTTAGCTGACCTCTGCCCAGTAACCCCAGTTCCATTACCTCCGTGACGTGTCCTCCGCCACGCGACCAAGGTAAAAAGTTACCAATCGAGGCTCCGCGCCTCGCACCAACCTACTTGTTCGGGGGAATACTGAATGCATTCCAAGTTTGCTTTGTGTGTAGTGCTTAGTCTGGCCTCAGCCGCCTTCGCCAAAGAGCCCAAGCCATATCAGACAGGAAAGCTTCTGCAGATGGATTCCGTGCAGTGTGGAATGGCTGAAAAAGACGCCAAAAGCTTTGCCGGTGAAATGCTAGGCACTGACTCCGGCAGCAAGAAAACCCGCGAACTTCTCTGCCAGGAATACGTGCTGCAGTCCGACCACGTCATCTATCGCATTCGCCCCCGCGACGAGAAGCATCCGGTGCTTTTACCCGTAGGCGAGCAGGCGCAGTTCCGTTTGCAGAAAGACAAGATGCTGCTTCG
>QHVR01000311.1 GCA_003223595.1 Acidobacteriota bacterium | reverse complement strand
GGCGACGATGCTGCCCTCACGGCAGCAGTGGAGGACGCTTTTCCCGGAAGCTCGTTGAACGTCGAGAACAATTCTGGATGGTTTTCGCTAATGATGAAGCAGCACGGGTTATTGCGTCCTCTGAGCGCGGCTGAGTTGTCTGACGGAACACTTCGCTACCTGCTTCTCGTCGCTGCTCTCCTAACCCCAAGGCCACCAGCATTGATGGTACTCAACGAGCCGGAAACGAGCCTGCATCCAGACTTGATCACACCTTTGGC
Organism: Acidobacteriota bacterium; assembly: GCA_003223595.1. Classification (GTDB taxonomy): domain Bacteria; phylum Acidobacteriota; class Terriglobia; order Terriglobales; family Acidobacteriaceae; genus Sulfotelmatobacter. The sequence goes on along the minus strand of QHVR01000311.1, from coordinate 2,934 downwards.
ACGATTGATCGCGCAAGCATCGGAACGCTCACAAATCATCATTGTGACCCATTCCGTGCCTCTGATCTCCACGCTTGCCCAGCAGGGCGGCTGCAATTCCATCATGCTGGAGAAACGCTTTGGGGAGACGGCGGTCGTGGGTGCGAACGAAGTGAGCGTTCCGGCGTGGCATTGGCCGTCCCGGTGAACCAGAGATGGATTAACTGGCGTAATATCCCCCATATCACCCATTGACACCACCCGTTCTTGAGTCCAATCCCCTGACCTCGCTGGAACGCCAACTGTTCGTGTTCCCCTGCGCCGCGAGACGGCCAGCGCGTACAAGAACCTGTATGCGCTCAGGAATTATTCGTGCTCGTCATCTCCGCTTGGTAAGTCTGTACGCATCGCATCAGCTACCTTAGCAATCACCATGGCAATCTTCGTCCAAGGTCCCCTAACAGCCAAAAGAATAGCTTCATCAATTCGTGAAGTGTTCATAAAGTAATTTTGTCCTAGAAGCTGTCGGTTGGCGAAAATCGCGCCTTAACACTCCAAAATATCAGGCTGGGCTTTGACGCGCCCGTACCTGTTTTTAACCGTCTCGATACAAGACGTAGATTTTTGGAAAAGGTGGGACTTCGACGCTGGGAGGACGACTGAAATGAGCCCAATGTCGGGTCCTTCCCGGGAATGAGAGGTGGTCGCGCCCCCGTGCGGGCCGTCGACAAAGGCCTGTCACCCTCCCCCACCGGTGGCCGAAAAGCACCAACATTGGTAAAACTCTGCCACCTGAACCTTGTGAATCCCCGCCTGTCGATACGGCCCGGTTTCCCCTACTGCGCTAAAAAGTAATGCAGTTAAACTCATTCTGACTCCCTGCCCGACATTGGCATCAGGATTGCCACTCTTTCCCCAATGAACCACAAAGCCCTTCGTTATCTGACCCGCCCACGTGCGCCAAAATAAGCGACGGGCGCGCGACGAGGGCGACCACTATTGGGGGCCGCCGAACTGCTGCAGCAAGGCAAGTAAGCACGAGATCCAGGTTCTGTTATGCGTATTTGGCACTGCGTAATTGCCATTTCCCTACTTCTAACTGTGGGCGCGTATGCGCAGCAGCCAGGGACGGACTTGCCTTCGTCCCCCGCTACGGCGCAAACCCCAGATTCGGCCGCCCCTAGCCCAGCTTTCTCGCCCCGCCAGCTAGCGCCCCAGCCACCAATTCCAGTGCGCCAGCCCGGAGCCGCATCCACGCGCCCCGCGTACGCCGTGGCCCCCACTATGGACGAGGTAGTGAACCGGGCAATCGAGCGTGAGCACGCGCTCATGGAAATGCTGAAGACCCGCACCCCCATCGTTGAGACCTATCTGCAAAACCTGAAGTTCCTCCCGCAAGGCGGATCGTTGCCCGTGGAGGACCATTACTTCCTCGGCCGAATGGACTTGGACGACACCATCGATCGCACCGACTATCTGAACCAAAAGAGTATGCAGGCCCGCCTCCTGGGCGGTTTTCAGCGGCTCTACAAAATCCAGTACCGCCCCCTGGGCTTCTCCTGGATGATCTATGCCGACCTCGCCGGCTTTGACCGCGAGCATTACAACTTTCGCTACGCGCACCGCGAATTTCTCGGCGACGTGCGCTGCCTGGTCTTCACCGTCACGCCCAAGAAGGACTCCCGCAAGGCCCGCTTCGTCGGCCGTATCTGGATCGAAGATCAGGACTACAACATCGTCCGTCTCAACGGCACCTACGAGCCGCGCCCTCGTAACGCTTACTTCTTCCACATGGATAGCTGGCGCTTGAACCTGGTCCCCGGCTATTGGGTTCCGGCATACATCTACAGCGAGGAAGGCAGCGGTACGAAAGACGACATCGCCTTCAAGGCCCAGACCCGCCTCTGGGGATACGACCTGCAGAAGAGCGCCGGGGAAGGCGAATTCACCGAGGTGCAGGTCGACTCGACCGTAAAGGATCAAAGCCCCGCCGCCCAGGATCCTTCTCCGTTGCAAGCCCAATGGGAATGGCAGCAGCTTGCGGGAGATAACGTAGTCGAGCGTCTGCAGAATGCCGGGCTGCTCGCTCCCCGCGGTGACGTGGACAAGGTGCTCGAGACCGTAGTCAACAATTTACTCGCCACCAACAACATCGGGCTGCCCGGCCCAGTTCATGCTCGTGTGATGCTAACTTTGCCCCTCGAAACCTTCAGCGCCGGCAGCAACATTGTCGTAAGCCGCGGCCTCCTCGACGTTCTTCCCGACGAAGCCAGCCTCGCCATGGTGCTTTCCCGCGAACTGGCCCACATCATCCTGGGACACAACTTGACCAGTAAGTTCGCCTTCTCCGATCGCATGCTGTTCTCGGACGAATCCACCTACAAGAACTTCGGCTTCCGGCACGCTCCCGAAGAGGAAGCCGCAGCCGACGAGAAAGCTCTCGAGCTGCTGAAAAATTCGCCTTACGCCCAGAAGCTGAATACCCCAGGCCTGTTCTTGCGCGAGCTGGCGGCCCGCGGCCCGGCCCTTCAAGCGCTAATGACTCCCCACTTGGGCACGAGCCTCACTGACCATAAGGGCTTGCGCTGATGAATTCCGCGCCCGCCCTGGAACCCGCCAAACTCGATCAGACCGCAGCCCTGCCGCTGGGCGGACGCGTCAAACTCAATCCATGGGATGACCGCGTCGAATTGATCAAGATGAGCCCCGCGAACATGACCACCGCTCGCGAAAAGATGCCGCTGGAAGTGACCCCATTCTTCCCCCGCCTCACCCGCTCCGGCGCAATAGTCGACGCAACCGCCGCCGCCAACGCCTCAACCGCAGCCCCAACGAACTAGACTGGAATTCGGCCGTAATCGTCGGCCCGAATGGTAGAGACGTAGCTTGCTACGTCTGTGTGCTCGGGGACTACACGCTCGATATATTCGGATCGCTTGTTAGTCCCGGATGCGT
>QHVR01000593.1 GCA_003223595.1 Acidobacteriota bacterium | reverse complement strand
GATGATTTTCCTCTCGCTGGTGGCCATTCTGTATGGCGCGCTGGTTTCGCTGATGCAAAAGGATATGAAGAAGCTCGTGGCCTACTCGTCCGTGAGCCATCTCGGCTTCTGCACTCTGGGAATTTTCGTGCTGACTCCGCTGGGCTTGAGCGGATCGGTGCTGCAACAGATCAACCACGGGATCTCGACGGGCGCGCTGTTCTTGATCGTGGGCATTCTTTACGAGCGGCGGCATACGCGCGAGATCTCTGAGTACGGCGGCATCTCCAACGTGATGCCGGTATACGCCACGATCACCATGATCATGTTCCTGTCATCGATGGGATTGCCGCTGCTCAATGGATTCGTGGGCGAGTTCTCCATACTGCAAGGTACGTTCATGGAGAAGTGGCAGTGGGGTGCGTGGGCGGTCCCCGGAGTCATTCTGGCTGCGGCTTACCTCCTATGGCTTTATCAGCGCGTATTCTTCGGAGCGGTTACCAATCCGAAGAACGAGAAATTGCACGACCTGACTCCGCGGGAAGTCGCGACTTTCGTCCCGCTGCTGATCATGGCGTTCTGGATCGGGCTGTATCCGAAACCGTTTTTCCAGATTTTAGAGCAGCCGGTGAATCATACGATCGCGCTGGCGCGTCCCGATTATCCGCAAACGGGAGCAGCGGTAAACGCGTCTGCGCAAGCGCCTGCCGGGACCAGTGAGGCCGACGCTGTACCATCTGTGCCGATCAAGGGGAAGAACTAGTGGTCTGGACCGACTATCTACTGGCGCTGCCGATCACGCTTCTAGCGCTCTTTGCGCTGGGCATTCTGCTGATCGATTTCATGCTGCCCAAGGAATTGAAATGGGCCAACGCGGTGACTGCGCTCCTAGGCGTGATGTTTTCGGCGGCCGGGGTTTACAAAATCCAGATGTGGCTGGGCAATGCCGGCGGAGCCCCGGGGATGCTTCGCACCATGGTGGTAGATCGGTTCGCGATCTATTTCTTTTACCTGTTTCTGGCCGCCACAGCGATCGCCATTCTCATGTCGGTGCGTTATCTCGAAACTGAAAATGAGAGCCATGGCGAGTACTACGCGCTGATGCTGCTGTCGGTCGCGGGCATGATGTGCATGGCGTCAGGTTTCGATCTCGTCCTGATTTTCATTGGCCTGGAACTGATGGCGATCTCCACCTACGTGCTGGTGGGTTTTCTCCGCAGGGATCGTCGCTCGAATGAAGCTGCGCTGAAGTATTTCTTGCTGGGAGCGTTTTCGTCCGGCATTTTCGCCTATGGACTTTCCTTGCTTTACGGCCTGTGCGGAAGCACCAATCTTGCGGTAATTCACCAGGAACTCATGCACCGCGCGGTGGATCCGCAATACCGGCCGGTTGCGGTGATCGCGCTGGTCACGACCATTACAGGACTGCTCTTCAAAATCGCGGCCATTCCCTTCCATCAGTGGGCGCCCGACGCCTATGAGGGCGCGCCGACCTGCATCACCGGATTCATGTCAGTGGCGGTGAAGGCGGCGGGCTGGGCGATGCTGCTGCGCATTCTAATTGTCGGACTCTTGCCGATGCGGGCTACCTGGGTACCGATTTTGGTATTCGTTTCCATCGCCACCATGACCGGTGCGAATTTTGCTGCACTGACACAGACCAATACCAAGCGGCTGCTCGCCTACTCTTCCATCGCGCACGTGGGATACATGCTGCTGGGGTTGATCGCCGGGACGGCCACCGAACTCAACGGCGACGGCCTAAAAGGCATCCTGATTTACCTTCTCGTCTACACCTTCATGAACCTGGGTGCATTCGCGGTCATCACTTCGCTGCGGCACCGCAACGTGATTGGCGATGAGCTAGATGATTTGAACGGCCTGCATTCGCGCGCTCCGGTCGAAGCCGTGCTGATGCTGGTGTTCATGCTCTCGCTGGCTGGGATTCCTCCGCTGGCCGGCTTCTGGGGGAAATATTTTATTTTTCTCAGCCTGATTGAAACCAAGCATTACGTGCTGGCATCGCTGGGCGTGCTGTATTCGGTATTCGGGCTTTATTACTACCTGAAGATCGCGAATGCGATGTTTATGCGGCACGCGGAAAAGGGTGAAGAGACTTTGCCCATCAGCTATGCCATGCGTGCGGCTCTGGCCGTGACCGGGATCGCGACCGTGTACATCGGCATCATGCCGAACCGGTTCATCGAGTTGGTGAATTGGTCTTTGGGGATTGCGCAGAGTCCGAACGTGGCCAAGCTCGTGCATTAGCCCAGCAGCTATATCCAGGAAGACTTCAGGCGTTTTATGATGAGTTGCTCTTCGCGGCGATTCGCTTCCGCTTCCATCCATGCCCGACCATCCTGATCCCGACAACCTTCCCGATGACCCCGCTCGGCAGAAGAAACAAAGTCCGTGGGTTCAAGTTGGACGCTACAGCCAACTTGCATTCATGTTGCCGGCCGGGACGGTCGCAGGTTACCTGATCGGAGCACTGCTGGATCGTTGGCTGCACACCACCTGGATCAGCATTGTGGGATTGCTGCTGGGTACCGTCGGCGCATTGGTCGAACTGATTCGGACCATATCCCGCGACACCCAATAACGTCGAGTGACCAACGACATTTCCCAACCTGAGTCGGACCGGTTCTACGCGGGAGCGCTCGACCGCATCCGCATCTTGATGATTGTCCTCGGAGGCGCGCTCTCGCTTGCTGCATGGCTCATTTTTGGGATGCGCCCTGCTTTGGGATTTCTGTTGGGATGCGTGATTGCTTATCTCAATTTTCAGTGGCTCAAAAGCGGAGTTTCCGGGTTGGCGGACCGCGCCACCAACAGCGGCAAAGCACAGTCTGGCAAGGGGATCATTGCGCGGTTCCTGCTGCGCTACGTGTTGTTGGGGGTAGCTGCGTATGTTATATTAACCAGTTTCCCCGCGAGCTTGAGAGGCCTGTTCGCGGGCTTGTTTTTGCCCGTGGGAGCGATCGCCTGCGAAGCGGTATACGAAGTATTCACAGGAATCACACGGAAAAGTTGAGGGTTTCCGCCAGTCCATATGCCTGAACAACTCTGGTTTACCGAAATCCTGAACCATCTGTTTGCCGGGCCGGTCACCGCCTTCCTGCGGCTGCTGCACATCGAACCGAAGTACCCGGCAGCTCCCATCAGCAACGCTTTCTCGATGGAGCTGCTGGTCTTTCTTTTCCTGCTGGTTGTGTTCGTGCTGGTGCGATCAAGACTTTCAGTGGAATCTCCCGGCGCTTTGCAGCACAGCTTTGAAGGCATTGAAGGATTCGTGCTGGGGCAGAGCCATGAAATCATCGGACACCACGTCGAGCCCTACGTTCCCTTTTTCGCGATTCTCTTTATCTTCATCCTGGTCTGCAATCTGATCGGGCTGATCCCGGGCTTTGACTCGCCCACAGGAGTTCCGGTGGTGCCGTTGGGATGCGCCATCTGCGCATTCATCTATTACCACACGCAGGGTTTCAAGCACGCCGGGCTCAAGTATCTTCTGCATTTTTTCGGCCCGCCTATGGAAGGAATGCCACTGGTCGCGCGGATTGCGTTGGCCGGGCTGATGCTGCCCATTGAACTGGTCAGTCACTTCGCTCGGCTCCTCTCGCTTACGGTTCGTCTTTGGGCGAATATTTTCGCGGGCGATCTGATCACTCTGGTTTTCTTTTCCATGATTCCGATTGGGGTCCCGATCATCTTCAGCGGACTTCATATCGTCGTGGCCGTGCTGCAGGCTTACGTCTTCATGTTGCTGTCGATTATTTACGTCTCGGGAGCGGTGGCGGAAGAGCACTAGAATGTTGCCAGTTGTCAGTTCTCAGTTGTCAGTTCTCAGTTCTCAATTGCGACTCTGTACGCAGTCAGAAGTCATGCTAGTTCCGAGTTGTCGGCGCTTGGTCTTCAGTCGGCAGGTTTGCTGAGAACTAAGTACTGAGAACTGAGAACTGGCCTTCAGCGTGAGGGCGCCTGCACGGTATGGCGTCAACCACCTCCTGGAAGCAAATTCATTAAGGAGCATCACCAATGCGTCAACTCAGCCGTATTTTCATGACAGTCTCGGCGCTGTGCTTTGCGGTACCTGCGTTCGCGCAGGGCGGCACAGGCGGCGAAACCAACTGGGTGGCGATCACCGCCGGATTTTCTATGGCGATCGCATCCGCGGTATGCGGATTAGCCCAGGGTAAAGCGGTCGCGTCCGCGACGGAATCGCTTGCCCGCAACCCCGCTGCGCGGCCTGGAATCCAGTTTGCCCTGATTCTCGGTCTGGTGCTGATCGAGTCCCTGGCGCTTTACACGCTGGCGATCATCTTCCTGAAGGTGAAGTAACTGGTTTACCCTGTGCCCTCTGTGTCCCCCGTGGTGAGTCTTTCTACCACGGGGATACAGAGGAGCACAGAGAATCGGCACTAAAAAAGCCTCTGCTTCGGCAGAGGCTTTTTCATCACAGAATGGACTTAGATTTTTCTCTCGCCGCCCCAATCATGGCTGCGGCCTTGCGGAGCACGATTCAGAGCCTCTACCAGCAGACGACGCAGGCGATAGCGGCTTTCCAGATCGGTATTGACGATTTCGAACCCCACTTCATTCACCCGGGCTCGCCGCAGCAGGACGTGGGCCCTGATTTTGGAGCGCATGCCAACATGAATTTCCAGATCGGCTTCGCTGCCGATGCGAAGTCCGTCTTCCTTGGTTCCCATACCACCGCCAAGGCTCAACTCGCGTATCAGAATTTTCGATTTGCCCCACGAACTGCCGATGGTGCCGGTTACGGTTTTGGCAAGCACGAGCCGCTCGTACCGGCGCTGGCGGACCCAGGGACACGCGGGAGCCATATCCAGTGGCGCAATCGCCAACTCCCCGGGATCCAGGCCGCTATCCGACATCACCTGAGAGCTGTAGCGAGGATCGGTCTTGGCTAGAGCTTGCGCCGCAGCGACTCGCAACTCGCGGTGATGCACATGGCCAAAGGTCTTTTTGCTTTCAAGAATCTCACGCAAGGTGGAGACCGCTTCAGGATCGCGCAAACGCCCAAGCGACTCAATCGCCTTCAGCTGCACGTAAGGAGAGCGCGATGCGGCTTCTCCGGGGCGAGCCATGGCGATGAGCGGGGGAGCCGCGGTCAAATCGCCGCTCATGCCGATTTCGTCCACCGCCTCGGGCAGGATCAGGGGGTCAAGAACCTCGGCGAGTTCCAGCAAGCTGCGCCCGCGATCGGGGGCGGCGCCGTACGCAATCTGCCGCACGACAATGTCGTGATAAAAGCGGTTCCACTCGGGCATACGCGCCGGCAGCAACTCTAGCAGGGTTCCCACGTCAAAGCGGCTCATCAGCCCGACACAGGCGGAAGCCTGTCGGGGTTGGCCGGTGCGCAGGATTTCGCGCAATTGCTGCAGGATCGCTGATCCCACGTCGCGCACCAATTCCATCATGCGCTCGCATTCGTCCCGGCGCATGCAGCGGAAGAAGCGATCGGCGAGATGCTCCGCGCCAGCCTGACTGGTGCGGCGCAGAACCGCAAGCAGATCATCCGGAATGGGGTCCATCTGGAGCGCTTCCTCGATGTATTCGGGTAAGCGATTCTCCACCCCAACGCGGGGACGCAACTCCGCAATCAGCACGGGCCGGCGAACCGTGATCAGTTCCATCCCGGCACAGACTTCATTGACGGCCGCATAATTCCTGGCCGCGCTGGCTTCCTGACTCAACCGCACGAAAGCGGCGCTCAGCAGGCTCTGCAGTTCAGGATCTTTTTCGACAATCAGCTGTTCGCTCAGTTTATGAACTGCCTGCCCCAAGGGTTGGCCGCCAACTCGGGCGTACAGGTCGGCGACCTGGCTGATTCCAAGAGCAGTCTTTCGGCGCGACTCAGCTTCCTTCGCGGCCAGGCAGCTCGAATAATTGTTGAGGATCTCGCTGGCAGTAGTTTTGTCTTCCCGCTCCAGCAATACTTCCACGAACTGCCGCAAATTGCGTGCCGGCACGCAGGGCGCCTCGTGCGACATGAGCACGCTTTTCTTACCGGCTTCCGGCACTTCGGCCCAGAACATGCGATCGAGAATGTCGGCATGCGACTCCACCAGGATGCCGGCCTTGTTCATCTTCTCTTCCTGGATGCGCAGAATCTGACGGAGCGAGTCCATCTGCCGGCTCATGTGCTCCATCATCTGGTGCACGGCGTTTACTTTGACCTCGCCTTTCTGGTAACGCTCGAGAGCAAAGCGAATCGCCATGTGCTCAGCCGCTTTCATCAGCAGAGGCTGATCATCCTGATCCGCGGAACTGGCCTGCGCTGACAGGCTGCCAAGCAGCTGCGCCAGGTTGAGCCGGGTATTGGGGTCAACCTCGGTCAATTCCTTATGCAGGTCCTCTTCTTTCAGGGAGGGATCGTGTTGCGCCTGCCCGAATCGCGTCAGCAGCCGGATGGCCTGAATGACCTCGGCTTCCTGCAAAGGAACCACTGATGCCCCCCAGCTGACCGCTGCCAAAGCCGCTCCCGCGGCTGCGCCGGAAGATCCGCCTGTGCCTGAACCCACGCCGCCCCCACCCCCGCCGCCACCTGAAGGCGAACCCGCCTTTCCCAGGGGGATATTCGGCACGCTTCCCAGGGGAACCATAGTCCCGCCCTTTGCCGATTCCGTGTCTCCGCTGTGCGCGCCTTCCGCGGCCGCGATTAATTGCAACAGCTTCTGCGGGTCATTGAGCCACGCTTTGAATTCGGGACCGAGTGTCTGTGCGGCGATCTGGGCGGCGATGCTGACGTCGCCGGTCAAAGGATCAGCGGCGACGAATTTCACTTCATTGATCTTGATCGTGCTTCCCGGACGGCCAACGCCCAGGGCGTCTTTGATTTGCTTGGCAACGTCTTGCGCTTTGGAACCGGCAATAGTGAATGCGCGAACCAGCCGCACAAAGTCTTCTTTGGTGACGTCTTTGGAGAAGTGCAGGCTGGCGAGTCCGGCGGCGCTCAGCAGAGTCGCGAAACTTTTTTCGGCTTGCCCTGAATCGAGAGGGATTCCGTCGAGCAGCAACTTGTTGTCGGTCACTCCCAGTAAAAATCCGGCGTCTCCGCCCGCGGGCAGCGCGGTTTGCAACTCGTTCCACGTGGTTTCAAATTGCCCTTCGGTACGCTTGTGATCAAAACCATACATGCGCGCGTACTTGATCAGAATGTTGAGGCTGTGCACAAAGGCTTGCGCCGAAGCCGCCCGTGCTCCCTGTGATGTACTGGTGCCAGAGATAACTGCCCCCTAAACCTGCCGGTTTGTACAACTCAGGTTAAGACGAAACGGTAAGGCCTTAAACGTTACGGAGGTAATCGTCCTGGCGTGCCGCTAGCAACACTGCGCCCATGGCGGCGAAGGAAGCCCCGCGTCTTTCGAAATCAATTGGTCAACGATTCTCAGCAAGAGGGCATCTTATTCATGCCATTGCGCCGCTGCATGACGATCGCGCTCACTATTATCGGGATTGTGTTGATCCTGGCGGCCGTGCGCGACATCTTTCACACCCTGTTCAATCCCTCTAAGCAGGGAGACCTGAGCGAGTGGATTGCGCGTGGCATTTGGCGAACTACTAAGCGCACAATTCCACGAGCGCTCAATTATGCCGGCCCGATCGCATTCGTTGCGGTTGTGCTGTACTGGACACTGTCGATGGTTTTTGGCTTCGCACTGATCTACTTCCCGCGAATGTCCCAGTCGTTCGCCTTTTCTGCCGGCCTCGAACCCACGCAATACCAAACCCTGCTAGGCTCCCTCGACGTTTCCATCGGAAGTCTCATTACCTTGTCGACGGGGATTTATTCAAAGGAACCTTGGATCCAAATGGTGATGGGAATTGAGTCGATTTTCGGATTCGGCCTTCTGACCGCCAGTGTGTCGTGGATACTGTCCATCTACCCCGTTCTGGAACACCGGAAATCGCTGGCGCATCAGGCGAGCCTGATGCATTTTGCCGAGATGCAGGGAATCCGGCGGCTACGCGAGGTTGGTGAGTCTGATCTTCATGACATTCTGCTGGGATTCGCAAGCCAGATGACGACCAGCCGGAACGAGTTGATTCAGTTTCCCATTACTTATTATTTTCACGAAAACGAAGGGAAAACGTCGCTGGCGGCAATTCTGCCCTATCTGGCGGATATCGCCGCACAAAACGTGCGCGGCGAAGGGGCGGTGGCGCTGGCAGCCACGGCTCTGGGCGGAGCCATCGATGACTACCTGAAATTTGTCGGTCGCTTCTTCCTCGACCGTCCGTTCACGAACCGCTATGAAATGCTCGGGGCGTTCGCCGCCGATCACCTCAGAAATGCGGTGCGCTCGCCCGCGGTAATCCCAAGAGCGGCCTAGGAAGTACCAGTTCGCAGGTCTACCGTCCCCTTCAGGATGCTGGAACAGATCTTTCTGACATAGCAATCCTCGTGAATGGCCCGTCCGTTCTCATCCGTCTTGCATCGCTCCAGAGACACGGGCTGCTTGCAAATGGGACAGGCTGCCGGCTTTTTTGCGGGGTAAAAGCGAATTCTATGCATCGCACACATAGCAGCTCCACACGGAACACGCTAGCTGGTGTTCATCGTCGCTCTCCTAATATTATATCGTAGAGCGATACATTATGGTAATCTGAGGATGAATCCGCGCGTGCGCGATGCGCATCTGTTTTATTAAAGGCCAAGGAGAACAAGGGATGTTGGGGATGAAGCTGGTGCGTTTGATCGAGAAGCACTCGGGCGAGCTGTCGCGAGAGCTGATGGAACAAGTTTTGAACTCGGAACATGCTTCCGACTTTCAGAAGATCCCGCCGGAGGACCTCCGTCTCGCGGCCACCGATCTTTACCGCAATCTTGGAGAATGGCTGCTGCAGAAACGGGAAGGCGATATCACCAGTCGCTTCCAGGCGGTAGCAACCCGGCGCGTGGAGGAAGGCATCCGGCCCCATCACATGGTGTGGGCGCTGATGCTGACCCGCGATTGTCTGTGGCGCTTTCTGCGAAAAGAGGCGTTTCTCGATAGCATCATGGAACTGCACGCCGAGCTTGAACTGCAGCAACTGCTAAATCAGTTCTTTGATCGCGCAATCTACCATGCTATCGAAGGTTACGAGCGTGCCGAGGAGCAGCGAAAACGTAGAAGCGATTGGACCAAAGCGCAGGAATTGGCGGTATCGATTGGGCTCATGTCGGCACCCCGAGAGACGTAGCGAAACGCCGGGAAAGAATTTTGCGCGGCCGCTCCCGGCACTCAATCGCATCGAAATGGGTGCTGACGTGGGGCGGATTGGCCTGCCCTGAATCCCTCGCCGCCTCAGCTTCTTCAGTTCTGGTTTTCCATCCACCGCATTCTCGCAGCTCTCGATCCTTCCAAGTCACATTTCCGTAACGCGCGCATTACAAAAGCCGTTAGAATGAAAGCTCCAGCTCTGATTCCCCCTCACATCGGCGCGCGGCATCTAAGAATAAGGCGGCAATTCCGAGTTGACATCCCTGACATCCAGCGTGATTGCGTTGCTTTTATCGATGGCTGCGGCATCGGCCCAAGGCGCCGATGTGAAGGCGATCGCCACCGCCGTGGACGCCCATTACAACCATTTGCGCACCTTGGAAGCCGAGTTTACCGAACTGTATCGCGGGTCGGGCATGGAGCGAACCGAGTCGGGAACCCTCTGGCTTAAAAAACCTGGCAAGATGCGCTGGGAGTATCGTTCTCCGAAAGAGAAGCTGTTTGTAAGCGACGGCAAGACTGCGTGGTTTTACGTTCCCGAGGACCGGCAGGCGCGAAAGTCCTCCGCAAAGAAGCTGGAAGATCTGCGCTCCCCACTGGCTTTCTTGCTAGGCAAGACCAAATTGGAGAAAGAGTTACGCGGATTATCTCTAGCTCCAGATGTAGAGCCGCTCGAAAGCGGTGACGTAGTTTTGAGGGGTGTTCCGAAGGGGCTCGAAGATCAGATTAGCGAGATTGTGTTGGAAGTCACGCCCGACAAGCGGATTGCGCGGCTGATCATGCAGGAAGTAGACGGAGCCTCCACCGAGTATCGTTTTTCGGATCAGAAAGAGGACGTGGCCATCCAGGACGCAAGGTTCGGGTTCAAGCCTCCGGCGGAAACTGAGATCGTGGAAAACGAGGTTGAGCAGTAAGCCTGGGTGCCCGCAAGGATGTTACTTGCGTGTTAAATGCGAGGGCGCTGGGCCGGATCGTCGTCTTAGAATAGTAAGTAGGAATGTTAGACTGAGCGGTACGTCGCAGAATTTTCAAGAGATAACCAGCAATGGCTGAATTTGTTGTCAAAGTCGCGGACGACCGCGGGCGGGTACACCAGCAGATCGAGCAGGGGTACTCCGAGACGGAGGTACGAGACCGGTTTTCGCAGCAGGGATACCTTGTCTACTGGGTAAAGCCACAAGGGATGCTGGCCGGCGGCGTGTCCATGCGGCGCCGGCGGAAGCTGAAACAAGCGACGTTCCTGGTGTTCAATCAACAGTTTCTGACCCTGATCCGCGCCGGGTTGCCGATTCTGAACTCGCTGGAACTTCTGATCAAGCGGCAGAAAGATGCCACGCTCAAGCAAATTCTGGAGAATGTCCGCGACCGCGTGAAGGGCGGCGAGTTACTGTCGGACTCCTTCGCAGCCCAAGGGATCGTCCCGAAGATCTATACCACCACATTGATGGCGGGAGAAAAAAGCGGAAACATGGATGAGGTGCTGACCCGGTACATCAATTTTCAGCGTCTGGCCATGACCTTCCGCAAAAAGCTCTTTGTCTCGCTGATTTATCCTACGCTGCTGGTGACAGTGGTCATGATCATGGTGACCTTCCTGTTCACGTATGTGGTGCCGAAGTTTGCCGACTTGTTTAGCAGCCTGGATGCCAAACTGCCCGCCATTACGGTGTTCATGTTGGGCGTGGGCGTTAACGCACAAAAATATGCTCCCTTTGTAGTTGTCGGACTGATTGTGCTGGGATTTGTGCTCTGGCGTTGGAAGGATACCGATGGAGGGGCCGACCGCATTGACCGGGCGATCTTAAGCCTTCCGCTTCTCGGGGAGATCCGGCTGAAGCACCAGGTGGCAAGCTTTTCGCGCATGCTTGCGACATTGCTTCAAGGCGGGTTGCCGCTGGTTCCCGCTATGGAAACGGCCGGTACCTCGATGACCAGCCGACGCATCTTAAAAGGAATCATGCGGGCTGGAACCCGCGTCCGGGAAGGACAAGGTTTGGCTCCCAGCCTGGAAGAGCAGGAGATTTTCCCGGGACTTGCGGTGGAAATGATCGAGGTCGGCGAGTCCACCGGGGCGTTACCGCAGATGTTGAACTCAGTGGCGGAATTTTACGAGGAAGACGTACAAACGGCGCTTGGCGCGACTATGGCGCTGATCGAGCCCATCATCCTTATGGTAATGGCAGTTTTCGTAGGCGGCGTGTTGATTTCCCTGTATCTGCCGATCTTCACCTTGGGAGTGCACTAACAGCGGACAAAGAACGTCTCGCCTTCAAGACAACGGGCAGGAAGCAAGTAGTGAGGTAACAATGGCGACAGCGGATAAGAAATCATTGTTTGTGGGTGGCGGGAATGGCGGGCCGATCAGTCCGACCGGGAATCCTGTCACCGATCTCGAGCGCGCGCAGGATATAGCGCGACGTTACCGCTGCGAATTCATCGATCTCACCAACTTCGAGTTGCATCACGAGCTCTTCAAGAAGATTCCCGTCGAGTTGATGTTCCGCTACAACTTCGTCCCCTTGGAAGAGACTGCGGATGGGCGGCTGGCGATTGCCATTGCCGACCCCAGCCAGTTGATGATGATTGACGAGATCAGCCTGCTGCTCAAGCAGCGAATCGTCACCAAGGTTTCCACGCTCAAGCAGATCTCCGACATCCTGAAGAAGACCGAGCAGTCGCAGCGCGTTTTGGAGGAAGCCAGCGAAGGCTTCCAGATCATTCGCGAAGACGAGAATACCGGCGCCGAAGAAACGCTGAGCATTGACAAGCTCACGGCCACGGGCGACACCAGCCCGATTATCCGGCTGGTTGATACCACGATTTTCACCGCTCTGCAGCGCCGTGCTTCCGATATCCATATAGAGACTCGCGACGATTCCGTGGTCATCAAGTTCCGCATTGACGGCGTGCTGACCCAGGCCATGCCCCCCATCGGCAAAGAGCATCACTCGACCGTGATCTCGCGTATCAAGGTCATGAGCGAGCTCGATATTTCCGAGCGCCGCGTCCCGCAGGACGGGCGTTTCCGGGTGAAGTACAACGGGCGCGCGATCGACTTCCGCGTCTCCATCATGCCGTCGATTCACGGCGAAGACGCCGTGCTCCGCGTGCTCGATAAAGAGTCGATGAGCGAGAAGTTCCGCACCCTGACGTTGGATGTGGTGGGCTTCGACGAGGAAGATCTGCGGAAGTTCCGACGTTATATCAAAGAGCCCTACGGCATGGTGCTGGTTACGGGGCCTACCGGAAGCGGCAAGACTACGACTTTGTACGCGGCTGTGAATGAAATCAAGACGGACGAAGACAAGATCATCACCATCGAGGATCCGGTCGAGTACCAGCTGCCCGGCGTGCTGCAGATCCCGGTCAACGAGAAGAAGGGCCTGACCTTCGCGCGCGGCCTCCGGTCGATCTTGCGCCACGACCCGGACAAGATCATGGTCGGCGAGATCCGCGATCCGGAGACCGCGCAGATCGCGATCCAGTCGGCGCTGACCGGCCACCTCGTGTTCACGACCGTTCACGCCAACAACGTCTTCGACGTGCTCGGCCGGTTCTCGCATATGCAGGTCGACGCCTACGCCTTGGTCTCGGCCCTGAACGGCATCCTCGCGCAACGCCTGGTGCGCATCGTCTGCGAGCAATGCGCAGAGCCGGTACAGCCATCGCACGAAGTCATCAGCCAGTCGGGCCTGCTGCTGCCGGCGGTCTCGGACTGGAGATTCCGTACCGGCCGCGGCTGCGCCCAGTGCCGCGGCACCGGCTACAAGGGCCGCCGCGCGATCGGCGAGCTGCTCGTCCTGAACGACGAGTTGCGCGAGGCAATCGTGGCCCTCCGCAGCGCCGCACTCGAGCTGGTGCAGCACGGCGTTACCACCCTTCTGGAGGCCAACCGTGTCACCGCTCTGGCGTGATGAGATCGCAATCTATCTCGCGCCGCGCAAGCTCGCGCTTGTGCGCCGCGCCCGCGGGCTCAAGCCGCGCGTCGTCGCCGCGACCGAGCTCGCCGTCTCGGCCGGCACGTTCGGCGACATCGGCCCGGTTCTCGCGCGCCTGGCCGACGTGCTGATCGAACCGACCTGGCACGGCGCCGCTGCCCGGGCCGTGGTGGCCGATCACTCCTGGGCGCGCTATGGCATCGTCCCGTGGCCGGCAACCCGGCTCGACGCCAAAGGTCGCCTCACGCATGCCCGCTTCGTGCTCGGCGATACCTACGGCGAGGCCGTGGCGGACTGGGCCGTGTCGTTGGCCGATACCCCGCCCGGTCATTCCTACGTCGCCTGCGCGATGCCGGCGACGCTTCGAAGCGCGCTCGAGGACACGCTCGCCCCGGCGCGGCTCGCGCTCGTCTCGCTGCAGCCGCAGCTGATCGTCGCCTTCAACGCCTGGCGCCACCGGCTGCCGGCGGACGACACCTGGTTCGTCAGGGTGGATGACGGGTCGCTGTCCGCCGTGCACCTGAGCAACGGCGCGTGGGACCGGGTCCACATGGCGCGCCTGTCGCCGGACTGGAGCGCAGAGCTCGAACGGCTGCAGGCCTTCGCCAGGCTGACCGCGGCTGCCGGCGCGCCCGGCCGCATGTTCGTGGATGCGCCGGCCTGGATGCGCCGTGGCGCGGGCGCGATCGCCGGGCTCGAGTGGTTGGAGGAAGGCGCCGGCGACGGCGCCCAGGCGCACGAACTCGCGCTGCTGCAGAGGATGTCCTCATGAAGAAGCTGCCGCGTCCGGTCAAGCTCGACTTCGTCGCCCCGGTGCACCAGGCGCCGCTCGCGGGCGCGGCGCTGTGCGCCGTCGGCCTCGCAGCCGCGATCGCGCTCGGGCTGGCCTTCGACCGCAACCTCGCCGAGCGCAGCCGACTCGACGCTGCGCTCGGTGCGAGGCCGCAGCCGCGCCACAGCGCGCCGACTCCCGAGTCGCTCAAGAGCGCCGCGGAGGCCGCGACGGTCGAGCGCGAGCTCAGCATTCCCTGGACCCGGCTGCTCGCCGAGCTCGAGGCCGCCAGCCACGACGGCGCGGCCACCGTCTCGCTGCTGCGCGTCGAGCCCGACCCCGGCAAGCAACTGGTGCGGATCACGGCCGAGGTGCGCGCCCTGCCCGACGCGCTCGCCTACCTCAAGCGTCTGCAGAAGAGCGCGGTGCTGCGCTACCCGATGCTCGAGAGCCACGAGCTGCGCAAGGACGATCCCGAGCACCCGCTGCGCATCAAGCTCTCGGCGGAGTGGCGAACATGAGTGCCGCGCCCGAGCTCGCGAGGACACTGACCGTGACTACGCCGGGCGCCCCCGCGCGCCTGCCCGCGATCCGGGGCCGTGCGGATGCGCCCACGCTCGCCCGCCGGCTCTCGGTCCGGCTCAGCAACGAGTGGCTGCCGCGCGCCGCCTGGACGATCAGCCGCACCGGTCGGCCGGGGCTCGTCGGCATCGGGCTGCTGCTCGCGGCGGCGATGTTCCTGTTGTCGACACATCTCAAGGTCGCGGCCGACATAGAGGCGCTGCGCGCCGACCTCGCGGCCGCGCAGCCGGAGGCGCGAACGGCGGCCGCGGACAAGGTCGCCGATCCCGCCACCGCGGTGCGCGCGCTGCCGGCTCGAACCGAGATGCCGGCGATCCTGCGCCAGCTGTTCAACAAGGCCACGCAGGCGCGGCTCGCGCTCGATACTGGCAAATACGAGATCAACGCGACGAGGAGCAGCGGCGTGGTCCGCTACCAGATCGCGTTCCCGGTCACTGGGCCCTACCCGCAGATCCGCGCGTTCATCGATGCGACGCTGGCGACGATGCCGGCGGTCGCCCTCAGCGACCTCGTGCTCGACCGAAAGGCGATCGCCGACGGCAGCGTCGAAGCGCAGATCCGGATGACCGTCTACACGGTCGCAACCGGCACGATCGGCCTGCCGGGAGCCGGGCCCGCGACGGCCGCGCCCGGGGGGCAGGCGTCAGCGCGCGCGTCGGAGGCGCGCCCCGCATCGGATCGGGTCGTCCCGCCCACGCGTTCGGCGGCGCTCTTTGCGCAGCACTCCTGGTACGTGCTGCCGCCGGCGCCGCCGCCGGCACCGCTGCCACCGCCGCCCGAACCCACGGCGCCGCCGTTCCCATACACCTTCATCGGCAGCTTTGCCCCCGAGGGCCACCCGCCGGTGTTCTTCCTGGCGCACGGCGACCGCATGATCGACGCCCGCGTCGGCGACCAGCTCGACGGCGTCTACCAGTTCGAGAGCGCCGCCGGCGGCCAACTCGTGTTTGTCTATCTGCCGCTCAACATCCGCCAGACCCTCGCGGCCGGAGTCTCCCATTGAGACCGTTTGCCCGACGACTGTGTGTCCTGCTGCTGTCCGCCCTGATCGCGGGCTGCGCCACCGAACGCCTGCGCCGCGAGAGTGTCAAGGCATTCGAGCAGGGCGCCTATGAGGAAGCCATCGCGAATCTCGAAGAGGCCGTCAGGAACGACCCCTCGAACCTGGAGCTCCGCCTCGAGCTGCGCCTGCGCCTTGAAGCGGCCGTGCAGCAGCTGATCACCGCCGCCGACAG
The DNA here is from genome assembly GCA_003223595.1 of Acidobacteriota bacterium. Taxonomy (GTDB): domain Bacteria; phylum Acidobacteriota; class Terriglobia; order Terriglobales; family Acidobacteriaceae; genus Sulfotelmatobacter. The sequence continues at coordinate 579 of QHVR01000593.1, read as the reverse complement.
GGCGCGCGCGAACGGGGACCGCGAGAGCGCCGCGACGAGCTATCGGCGCGTGCTGACGCTCGAGCCGGGCAACGACCGGGCGCTGCGCGGCCTCAAGGGCGTGCAGGCCGACCGGCGGCACGCGGAACGCACCGCCAAGGCTGAGCAGCTGTTCGCGGCGAAGCAGATCGACGCGGCCGAGCTCGAGGTGCACGCCGTGCTGGCCGAGGATCCGGGCTTCGCGGCGGCGACTGCATTGCTGTCGAGGATCGAGCTCGCGCGCGGCCCGACGTCGGCCGTGCTGCGCCTGAAGACTCGCGACGAACGGCCGGTGTCGCTGCAGTTCCGCGACGCGCCGACCAAGATGGTGTTCGAGGCCCTGGCGCGCCAGACCGGCCTCAATTTCATCTTCGACAAGGACGTCAAGAGCGAGGGCAAGACGACGATCTTCGTCAACCAGGTCCCGGTCGAGCAGGCGATCGATCTGATCCTGGCGCAGAACCAGCTCGGCCGTCAGGTGCTGTCGGAGAACATTGCACTGATCTACCCGAACACGGCGGCCAAGCAGAAGGAATACCGAGACGAGATCGTCCACACGTT
>QHVR01000310.1 GCA_003223595.1 Acidobacteriota bacterium | reverse complement strand
CAAAGGCTCCAGCACAAAGCGTCTTCGTGCCATAGCGGGATGAGGAATGGTCAGCTCCGGCGTATTCACGACAGCGTCTCCGAACAGCAGGATGTCGATATCTATCGACCGCGGGCCTTTCTTGACGATGCGTTGCCTGCCCATCTCGTGTTCAATGCGCAGCAGTTCGGCCATCAGTTCTGCAGGCTCCGCCGTGGTCTCCAGGGCGATCACGCAGTTTAGAAACCAGGGCTGATCCGTGAATTCCACCGGCTCGGTCTGATAAAACGAGGAGACAGCAACTAGTCGACCCAAGGCGCTCGCTCGCCGAATGGCCTCGCGAAGATTCTGCTCTCGATTCCCAAGGAGATAGGCTACTTGCTTCATGAGTGCTGCTCAAGTGTAGCGCTGGTACCCAGCGGCTGTTACCACTGGCTCCCAAGACGAACACGGCTGCCGTGTACCGGGCCGAAGGTCCGCGACCTTGGTCACTATGCCGCAATTTAAGGGCTCTCTAAAATTGAGCGTATGACGTTGGAGTCCCTGCTCCTTAGCCAGGACGCGGAATTAGTGTCGGTGATCCGGCCCACGCTCGAGAGTCTGTCGATCGACGTGGAAATCTGCCCGGAAGCTCGCGCCGGCAACGAGAAGCTGATCTCCGACAAGTTCGACGCGGTGATTGTGGATTGCGATGACCTTGAGGGCGGGCTGACGGTTCTGAAGGAGCTCAGAAATACGCCGAGCAACAAGAGTTCTGTGGCATTTGCGGTCCTGAACGGCAAGAAAACTACCACGCAGGATGCATTCGGCATGGGCGCAAACTTCGTCTTGCAGAAGCCCATTACGACGCTGAATGCGTCCAGATGCTTTCATGCCGCGCTGAATTTCATGCTTAGAGGGCGCCGGCGCTATTTCCGGCAGCCGGTGAATATGCCTGTACTTGTGACGGTTGAAGGCAAGACCGTGAAAGCGACGAGCACTAATGTCAGCGAGGGCGGCATGGCGCTGCTGCTGCCGCAAGCGCTTCCCCAAGGCGCGACTCCCATCCTGAAGTTCTGCCTGCCTCACACCGATACGAGTATCGAGGTGGAAGCCGAGGTAGCATGGGCGGATTTGAAGGGACTAGCGGGGCTCCGCTTTCATCAGGTTGCGAAGGAGACTCAGCAGCAGCTTGAACGCTGGCTAGATGCGCGCATCGAAGAGGAATTTCCGGGAACGAAAGATCGGATTTCAGGGGTGGGCGAGCGAGCCTCGGATGGCAGCGGCTTCGAACCTCCGCCGCAGCGCGGAGACTGATCCGCAGCGCGTGGGCACTCCTTCCTCTGCGATCCTCTGTGTCCCCCGTAGTAGAAACCGGCTCACCACAGAGGACACAGAGGATCACAGAGGAAGATCGACAGATTATGAATCCCGCAAGACGCGGGCGGGTTCGGTTCGGGCTGCACGCCACGCAGGCAACAGGCACGCTGATATTGCAGTTAGCGCCATTACGGCCAATGCCGATCCGAATACCCAAGGATCGTGCGGGCTCACGTTGTAGAGAAGCTTGCCCAACAATTTCGTCAGGGCCAGTGCGGCAATGGCGCCGAAGAGGACACCTCCAGCGGTCAGCCTCAGTCCCCGCGAGATAACGAGACGGAGCAGGTTGGCAGCGCCCGCGCCGAGGGCCATGCGCAATCCCAGTTCGCGTGTGCTTTGCGCCACGGCATAGGACATGACTCCATAGAGGCCGACGCCGGCGAGAAGAAGCGCCAATCCTCCCAAGATTGAAACCAGGGTGACCGCCACTAATTGAGGCGAGGTCGAGCGGTTCACTTGCTCTCGCAAAGTGATCATCTCGTAGAGCGCGAGATTGCCGTCCAAAGCATGGACTTCGCGGACCAGGGCAGCCCTCAGGCTTTGCAGCGGCTGATGGGTGCGGATATTCAGGGCGGACCTCAGAACAAATTCTTGCCGCAGCGGCACGTAGAAAAATGGCCGGGGAGTTTCGCGCATGCTTTCATACTTGGAATCGGCAGCGACACCGACTACTCGGGCCCAGCGGCCCTTTACTTGAAGGCGGCGGCCGATCGGGTCCTCCCCTTTCCAGTAGCGCGTCACCATGGTGCGGTTCACGATGGCGACCAGCGGCGCGTTTTCATCGTCGGCGCGGGTGAATTCACGCCCGGAGAGGACCGGGATGCCTAGGGTAGCGAAGTATGCGGGGCTGACCTGGTTGTATTCGACCGTCGGCTGTTCCTCAAGCGAAGGCTGATAGCCATCCACAGCGATGGGCGTGGAAGAGAATGAGCCATATCCCAGCGGAGTCATGGCGGCGAAGGCTGCGGACTCGATACCGGGCAACACGCTCAGGCGATCGACCAGTTCGTCCTCAAAGGCTTTGGCGCGGGGCAGGTCATAACCGGCTGCGAGCAGGGGCACGCCGGTGACTACAACGCTGGTGGTCGAAAAACCTGGATCTGTGTTGCGAATTTTCTGCAAGCTCTCCAGTAACAGAGCTGCACCAACCAGCAAGATAAAGCTCAGGCAAACCTGGAACACGACTAAGCCGGAGCGCATCCAGGTTCTTCCGCGGGCGCCCACCACTCCTACAGATTCTGCCTTTAAAGGTCCGGCGACATCGAGGTTGCGAGTTTGAAATGCTGGAATGAAGCCCACCACGAGCGTTACGAGTAGGCAAACGCCCGCGCTCAAGGCCATCACGCGCCCGTCGATTTCCCCGGGCAAGTACATGGAGATGCCGGAGCGCGCCGGCAACAACAGGACCAGCGCGTGCCGGCACCAGTACGCGACCACAATTCCGCCGGCCGTTCCCAGCGCGGCGAGGAGAAGGCCTTCGGTGAGAAGTTG
>QHVR01000309.1 GCA_003223595.1 Acidobacteriota bacterium | reverse complement strand
TTCAGCAGAACACCAAGGCTCTGGCCGATGACAATTTCGCCGCGCGTTCCACCTGAAGTCAGTTCACGCCGTATCAGCGGGATGCCGGCTTCGGGAGGGAGCATGTCGATTCCGGCCATCTCCATGACTTTGGGAATTGACCCGCGAGTGGCCATACCGATGCCGCCCCATGCCGTCCAGTCGATTGCTATGCCGCGAGATTTTGCAGAGTAGATCGTTAGCCGAGCTGTAATCGGTCTGGCCCGGATTTCCGAAGCGGCCTGCGATCGAACTGAAGGAGACGGTGGCGGCCAGCGGCATGTCGCCGATGGCATGCAGCAGGTTGAAGAAGCCGTCTGCCTTGACGTCGAAGACGAGGTCGAATTCGCGCGGCTCTTTTTCGGCGAGAGAGCGGCTGCGGTCGAGTCCGGCGGCGTGCAGGAGGACATCGATGCGTCCGCTGTTGTTGCGCACCTGGCCGATGATTCGGGCGACTGCTTCGGGATCGGTCAGGTTCACGCTGCAGTAGTGCGGGGTGCCGCCGGCATCGCGAACGGCATCGATCGCGGCCTGCGCGGCTTGTGCGCGCTCAAGGGCAGCGAGCTCTTTTTCCACGAGCGCCGGCGTGGCACGCTCGCCGCGCGCCTGGATACGTGCGAACAGATCGCGCTTCAGACCGTCTTTGTCCGTAACGAAGCGCTTCAGGTCGGGATTGTTGGGATCGGGTACGGCAACCAGATCGAGCAGATAGAAGGTACCTCCCGAGGCGGCGGCAAGATCTGTAGTAATGGCGGAAACGATGCTGCCCGCTGCGCCGGTGATGACGAAAACGGTGTTCTTGTCGAGCGTGAGCCCGGGCTTGCCGTCTGAGGCAGAGTGTTCTTCGAGGCCAATGGTCCAGCGCAGGCCATTGTTGTAGCCGATCTCCACGGCTCCGGGATCGTTCAGAGTTTCATTGATCAGGGCATCGGCGATTTCTGAAGCGCTTGCCTGTGCGTTGAAATCAACGGCTTTCACCGTTGCCTCGGCGCGCTCGCGCTTGTAGGTTTTGGTGAAGCCGACGACAGCGCCGCCGAGTGGCGCGATAGCTCCGGCATCGTCGTAGCCGTGCTGGCCTCCAAGTCGCGTTGCCGAAACCAGGAAAGTGCCAGGCGCTGCGATATGTTCGTAGAGAGCGCGCATGCTGGTGTACAGGAGCTTGATGCGCACACGGACTGCATCGCGCCAGCTGTTGACGTCCATCTTGCCGAGGTCGCCTTCGGCATCGAGCGCGGGCAGCCAGTAAATACCGTGCACTGGGCCGGCAGCGATCCACTTATGGATGACGTCGATGAGGGCGTCAGGAGTAACGGTTGGATCCAGGCGCAGAACTTCGATGGCTTTTTCGTTGAGCACTTGGGTTAGGGCGTCGGTGATGCCGGCTTTGTCGGGCATCACGATTACGCGCTGACCTTTTTCCAGAGTGGCGCCCGTGGGCTTGCATCGATCGATGGGGGGACGCAAAACTGCCACCGGAACCCGGCGTGGGATGTTGTTGGCGGCGTCGAAGGTCAGCAGTTGCGACTTCGCATTGGGCGCGGCAACTTGCGCCGCAACGGCTGGAGAGGTCGGCGGAACAGAAGAAGAGGTGACCAGGGCGGCCCGGTCCTGTGCGAACTTGATGACGAGGGCCAAGGTTGGGAAATCACGCAGCTTGAGATTTTCGTCGCGTGGGATGTTGTAGGCGGCGCGGATGGCGGCGAACATCTCCGCTTGCTTCACGGTGTCGATGCCGAGGTCAGCTTCCAGATCGAGATCCGGATCGAGCATCTCTTTGGGATAGCCAGTCTTCTCGGCGACGATGTCGAGGACCTTTTCCTTGATTGCGTCCGGAGCATGGGCGGTCGTAATTGGGACTGGAACAGTCACGACGGGCGTCATAGAGCCGGATGCCGGCTGGGGGGCGACTGCAGTTTTGCTTTCTGCGGCGGGTGCTGGTTTCGACGCCGCCGCAGGTGCGAGGTCCGGACGCTGTTCGTATACGAATCGGATCACGTGCGCGAGAGTCGGATAGTCGCGCAGCTTGCGATTTTCGTCGCGCGGGATGCTATAGATCTCGCGGATCGCGGCGAACATTTCGGCTTGCTTCACTGTGTCGACGCCTAGATCGGCTTCGAGATCGAGATCAAGATCGAGCATGTCCTTGGGATAGCCGGTCTTCTCAACCGCCAGAGCGAGAATCCTTTCTTTGACTGCGTCCGGGGTAGCGACGGTGGCAACCGGCTCGGAGACACTCACCACAGGGGCGAAGGTATCGGCTCCCCAGAAATTTCTGGTTTGCTTTCAGCGACCGGTGACGGTTTCGGCGCGGCCCCGGGTGCGAGATCGGGACGCTTCTCATAAACAAAGCGGATTACGTGCGCGAGCGTTGGGTAGTCGCGGAGCTTGCGATTTTCGTCGCGCGGGATGTTGTAAATCTCCCGGATCGCGGCAAACATTTCCGCCTGCTTCACGGTGTCCACGCCGAGATCGGCTTCGAGGTCGAGATCCAAATCCAGCATATCTTTGGGATAGCCGGTCTTCTCTACCGTCAATGCCAGGATGCGCTCTTTGACTGCGTCCTCCGCTTGGACGGGCGGTGCGGGGGCAACCGCTACAGCCGCCACCGGCGCGGATATCACCGCCGGTGCAGGATCCGGAACGGTGGTGGCTGGAGCAGTTGGTGTCACAGCTGCCGCAACAGGAGGAGTGGCGGCGAGATCGGGGCGCTTGTCGTATACGAAGCGGATGACGTGGGCGAGGGTGGGATAGTCGCGGAGCTTGCGATTTTCGTCACGCGGAATGTTGTAGATTTCGCGGATGGCGGCGAACATCTCGGCCTGCTTGACCGTGTCGACGCCGAGATCGGCTTCGAGGTCGAGATCGAGATCGAGCATGTCGGCAGGGTAGCCGGTTTTTTGCACGACTAACGCGATGATGCGTTCTTTCACCGGATCAGCGGAAGTGGTCGGGGGGACTCGGTTCTCCTGCTTGGCAACTGTCGGTTCGACCGCCTTTGGAGGCTGCTGCGGAGTAGTTGCAGCCTTCACTTCTGCTTGCTTCGCAACGGCAGCGCGAAGCGTAACCGGCTTCGGCTCGGCAGGCGGTTCCGCGTTTGCCGGCATGTTGGCGACGGTTGCCGCCGGCTGCAGTCTAGCTTCGCTCGACTGGACAGCCTGAGAGGCTGTCCCTACGTGGGTTGTGGTTGCCTCAGGATCGCCAACCTTTACGGGGGCATTTTGATCCCGGACTCGCAGGGTGTGGTGGACTACTTCCAATTCCGCATTGGGACTGGCGGAGATTCGGATCAGCCAATCGTTCCATGCGGTCTGATCTGCGATGCGATACGTGTGTCCCAGCGCGTTGGCTTTGGCGCGGACGCCATTCTTGGTCGGAATCCAGCGGATCAGGGTCATGCTGATTTGCGATCCGAAACCGGCGCCCAGACGGAGAGCATATTCGATTGGGTAGACGCCGCCCTTGGAGAGGTTTAGTTCTCCAAGTTCGGGATCGACCTCTTTGAAGTTCGCTACCGGCGGCACAAGGCCAGTTTCGAGGGCTTTTACCGCAAGGACATCTTCTACGCCTGCGCCCATGGCGTGCCCGGTGAAGCCTTTGGTATTGGCGATTACGATCTGATCGGCGGATTTCCCGAATACTTTGCGCAAGGCATGGATCTCGGCGGCGGCACTGCCTCCGCGGGCCGGGGTGTAGGTTTCATGGGAGACGAACACGGTGTGGGGCGCGATCTGATGGCGGTCGATGCCGGAGTGGGTCTCGGCTTTGCTGACCAGGTCTTCCATGATCTGGCTGATGTGCTGGACATCAAGGCGAGTGCCATGGGAGGCGCTGTTAGCGGTGACCGCGCTCAACACTTCGCAGATGGGCTGCAGACCGCGCTCGCGCGCCGCCTCCGAACTCTCCACAACCAGTCCGGCGGCGCCCATGCCAATGATCATGCCGTGACGGCGACGGTCGAATGGGACGGCAGCCTTTTCGACCGAGTCGTCGGTGGCGGCCGCACCGCTGGCCAGGAATCCGGCTCCCATCCAGTCGATCAAGCTATCGGTCGTGATGTCGTCTGCGGCGACAACAACCACGCGGTTACAACGGCCGGCTCGAATCCAATCTTCCGCTAGCGCGACGGCCTGGGTAGTGCTGGCGCAGGCGGCGTTGATAGCGGTGTTTGGCCCGCGCGCTCCGATGTACTCGGCAAACTGCGAGTGTCCCATAGAGAGGACGCGGAACAGGAAGCGGCGATCGAAGACGTAGGGCTCTTTCTGAATGGCATCGCAGAGCTCTTCGATGCGGTGATCGATTTCCTGCGCGACGATCAACTCGCCATTGCTTTCGGTGACCCGAGCACGCAGGCTCTGCAGAGCGGTTACTTGCTCGCGGCGGGCGCGGTCTACCGCATAACGGGTCATTTCATCGGCCAGAGAGTTGAGGCCGGGGAATGCCGACGCAAAGATCACGCCGGTATCGTCGCGCAAAGAGTCCGGCAACGCCCAGCGGTCTGGAAGTTTTGTACCCTTGCTGGTGGTCTTATAGCGGAGGACGAGGGGGATGCCGGCATCTCGCAGTGCGTCGATGCCTACGGCAATGGCGAGTTGAGTTACGCGATCGAGAGCCGCGTTGCGATCGGAGGAAATACCGAATTCATTTTCCAGGTCAAACGTTCCTCCGCGGCCCGCCAGCTTGATGACGTCGGAAACATCGGTGATGGTCTCGAAAGAGCCGCCGTTCTCAGTCTTCACCAGGCGTGTGATGTGCTTCTCCAACATCAACTGCCGGAGGCGAACGGGGATGGCCTCGATGAACTGCTCGCCGCGGAGGAGGCGGGCGATGTTGGCATCATCAAAGATGTGGTCCGTACCGGGAAGTCCGAGAGCGGCCCCGGTGATTACGACGGGCTTGGCCGCGGGAGCG
>QHVR01000173.1 GCA_003223595.1 Acidobacteriota bacterium | reverse complement strand
GGAAGGCCATCAGGCGTTCCCGGACGCAAGCCGGCCCAAGCTTCCAGCATCCGGGCATCGCGCAGTTTAGGCACGAGTTCCAGGGCGGCCCGGTGCAGGCGCTGAATCGTGTCAGGCTCGGTGCGCTTGTCGAATCCAGCTTCTTCTACGGTTGCACCCACCAGCAAGCGCCCGTCACTTCGCGGGATCAGATACGCTTTGGGCGAGCGGATCACATGCTTCAGCAGTGTTCGCGAAGGCATGGCAAGGCACAGCATTTGGCCTTTGACCGGCCTCGTAGGAAAGGCGCAGGGCGCAATCTGTCCCGACCACGCGCCGGCGCAGATCACCACCTTGGGCGCGAGGAAGGAAGTTTTAATCGTAGTCACTCCCGTGACTTGGCCCTCGGATAGATTCACGGCGCTTACAGAATCGCCGGAGGAGAAATCCACGCCCAAGTTCTTGGCTGCTTTAGTCGCGGCTGACGAAAGCGCGCGCGGGTCTACACTTCGTTCCTTCAGGTAAAACGCGCGCTCGGCTCTCAACTCCGGTTCTAACTCAGATAAGGGCGCGGGCAAGAGTTCCGCCATGGTGAACCCGGGGCGTTCATGCACGTGTTCTGCGGGGGGAATAAAGAGCGTACCCTGGTCCCGCAGATCGACCTTTGCCCCGGACTCGACCTCGATTTCATGGGCGAATTCCGGGTACATGCGCGCACTGGCCACTGCGAGCGGTTGTAATGCCGGTGGCGTCTCCAGCGAGCAATCGACCAGCATGCCGCCAGCAGCGTAGGATGCTTCGCGGCCCGGCTCTCCGCGTTCTACCACCAGAACGCGGGCCCCGCGCCTGCGCAATGCGATGGCAAGGGAGAGCCCGATGATCCCTCCGCCGACGATGATGATGTCCCAACTCTTCACTCCGGCATTGTAAAAGACGGAACGGCCGCCGCTCCATTTCGTCTCCCGGAACAGGTGACAGGCAAAGCCCGGCTGCTTACAATGACGGCATGAAGAGGATCAAGGTTCGCGCGCTACTTCTGATCATGCTCGCCACAGCCACGGTGGCCGTTGCGCAGAAGGACAAGGACAACGAGTCGACCACCTGGGTCTACTTTACCGTCGTCAAGGACGACAATGGCAAGCCGGTGCGAAATGCCGCCGTGATCATGCATCCCGTAAACGAAAAAGGCAGGCAGGAGCGTGGCGGGCTGGAACTGAAGACCGACCCGGAGGGGAGGGCGAATTTTGACGGCGTTCCCTACGGCCCACTTCGCGTGCAGGTGCTGGCCAGGGGCTTTCAGACGTTCGGCGAGGACTACACCATCGAGAAAGACAAGACCGAGATCACAATCAAGCTGAAACGTCCGCAAGGGCAGTTCTCGATTTACGATGATCCGGCCGGAAGTCCGCCGCCCAAGCAGGATCCCAAGCAGGACAATCCGCCATCCGACGCGAAGAAACCCAACTAGAGTCGTATCAGTTCTAGTCACAAACATTCTGCCAGGATCGACATCATGGATTATTTGCTGAAGACGGAGCCATCGACATATTCCTTCGCTGATCTGCAGCGCGAGAAAACCACGATTTGGGACGGCGTTTCCAATCCCGTCGCCTTGAAAAACATGCGGGCAATGAAGCCCGGCGAACGACTGGTGATCTATCACACCGGAGACGAGAAGAGGACGGTAGGAACGGCTTCGGTTGTTTCGGTGGACACATCCGATCCGGGGAATCCGCGCGTGACCATCAAAGCAGGGAAAGCGCTGGGGAAGCCGGTCACGTTAGCGGAAGCGAAGGCCAGTGCTGTATTTTCAGAATCTCCGCTGGTACGGCAGGGCAGATTGAGCGTGGTTCCGCTGAATGCGGCGCAATTTAAGTTCTTGACCGGCGAATAGTGTTTGGTTGAGGCACCAGAAGACACCGCTCAGAACCCATCCTGTCCTGCATAGTGCGCCGGACAGGATGGGACTGTTTCAATCACCGTCTCGACCACACCTACGACGCGCGGGCGTCGCGACGAATCAAGGTTGAATCCAGAAAATATCCCAGCCCCAGCGTGAAGGGAATGGCTCCGAAGGCTGCGGCCATCAGCGCGTCTGGCTCGACTCTGGCGATGATGCTGAACGCCAGCATGTAGCCTATGGCGCCGGCAACCAGCAAGATTCCAGCGCGACGGGAACGCGCCGACTCCGACAGCTCCGCTGCCATAGGGACGTCCACTCCGCGCTGCATGGCGGCTAGACGTTCTTCGGTGCGCAATTTGCGCACTCGATAAAATGTGTACATTGCGGGGATGCCGATGATCACTCCGAAAAACATCACGACTGCTGCGAGACCGGTGAGGCCGTCCATAGTGAGTTCTCCTTCCTGCTTCTGCTGGTAGATACGCCGAACGGATCAGGAAAGTTCCCATAAAAACCGGCAGCCGTACGCCAGTTCCGGGTAGGCCTGACGATCAAAAAGTGTCAACCGCCTATGCCATCTGCTTTCGGAGTTCGCGGCGGAGAATTTTGCCCGAAGCTGTTTTCGGGACTGCATCCACGAAGTGGATCTCCCGCGGCTGCTTGTAGTGGGTGAGGCGATCGGCGACGAACCCGCAGAGTTCTTGCTCTAGTTTGCGGCTTTCAGCGAAGCCGTCCCTCAGGGCGACGAAGGCGACCGGGATTTCCCCCGCGTCAGGGTTGGCGCGCCCCACTACGCCGCATTCCTTCACCGCCGGGTGCTCCAGCAGAACGCCTTCAACCTCGGCGGGGGCCACGGCGAATCCTTTGTACTTGATCATTTCCTTGCGCCGGTCTACCACTCGGTAGAAGCCGTCGCTATCGCGAGTCACGATGTC
>QHVR01000592.1 GCA_003223595.1 Acidobacteriota bacterium | reverse complement strand
GATTTTCGACCGCATAATTGACCATGGCGGCGGTTGCCGGATTCGTGCCGTGCGCGGAGTCCGGAATCAACACCTTCTTTCGCGGATTCCCTTTCGACTGGTGATACGCGCGCACCATCAGCAAGCCAGTCATTTCACCGTGGGCCCCGGCAGCGGGCTGCAGCGTGATCGCATCCATCCCGGTAATCTCGATCAGGCACTCGCTAAGGGTCTTCATGATCTGGAGCGCGCCCTGGGAGATTTTTTCGGGCTGGTACGGATGCCCGTTCGCAATTCCTTCCACCCGCGCCACGGCTTCGTTGACGCGCGGGTTGTACTTCATCGTGCAGGAACCGAGAGGATACATTCCGAGGTCGATGGCATAGTTCCACGTTGACAGGCGCGTGAAGTGGCGGATGATTTCAATCTCGCTCACCTCCGGCATATTGCCCAGATCTTTTCTTTCCGCTTTGCCGAGCAGTTTGGCCGGGTCCACCTCCGGGACGTCGAGCGGAGGCAGCTTCCATGCAGCTTTCCCGGGCGAGGACTTTTCGAAGATCAGACCCTCATTCTGATTGACGTGACGCGTCGCTTTAGGAGTGCTGTGCTTCATCGCGCCACCTCTTCCACTTCCTCTTTGGCCGAGCGCACCGAGCGCTCGCTCTCAGCCACCAGCCCTACAGCGGTATCGATTGCCGAGCGGGTGGTCAGCTCCGTGCAGCACCACAACGAGGAATCTCCCAGCTCCGGATAAAACTTCTTCAGGGGCAAGCCGCCGATCATCTTGTGCCCCAAGAGCCGGCTGTTAATAGCGTAAGGATCTTCGCTGGTTTCGACTACAAACTCGTTGAATCGCGGACTGCCGCTGAAAAGAACTTTGCCGTGCTTCGCGAACTGCGCCGCGGCATACGCAGTTTTCGCGAGATTCTGTTTTGCCAATTCCTTGAGGCCGATTTTTCCGTAGATCGTCATGAAGATGTTGACCATCAACGCCACCAGTGCCTGGTTCGTGCAGATGTTGGACGTAGCCTTCTCGCGCCGGATGTGCTGTTCGCGTGTAGCCAGTGTCAGAACGAATCCACGCTTTCCCTGCTTGTCGGTCGTCTGTCCCACGAGGCGCCCGGGCATTTGCCGGACATTCTTCTCTCGGGTTGCGATCACTCCGCAATACGGACCGCCAAATCCGAGCGGAACCCCGAATGACTGCGCTTCCATGGCGATGATGTCGGCTTGGCGCGGCGGCTCAACAATGCCCAGCGAAACCGCCTCCGCGATCGAGACCACCAGCATGGCTCCGTGCTGGTGAGCGATCTGAGCGATAGCCTCGACATCCTCAACAATTCCGAAGAAATTCGGTGACTGCACCAGAACGCACGCAGTCTCGGGAGTGATGGATTTTTCCAGTTCCTGCACATTCAGGTGGCCGTCCTGGCCGTAATTCGCGATGGAAAGCGGCATGCCCTGGTGAGTGGCATACGTCGCCAGCACCTCGCGATATTCCGGATGCAACGTGCGCGCCACCACGACAGATCGGCGTCCTGTAAGGCGCACCGCCATCATCACGGCTTCAGCCGCAGCGGTCGACCCGTCATACATCGACGCATTCGCCACTTCCATGCCGGTCAATTCGCAGATCATCGTCTGAAATTCGAAGATGGACTGCAGCGTCCCTTGCGAAATCTCGGCCTGATATGGAGTGTAGGCGGTCAGGAACTCGCCGCGCGAAATCAGCGAATCGATGATCACGGGCCGGTAGTGGAAATAAGCGCCGGCCCCGAGAAAACTCGTGTACCCGTCGCCGTTTTCACGCGAGCGTTGACGAAAGAAATCCACGATCTCGGACTCCGCCATCTGGCGAGGAATCTTCAAGTCGCGATTCAGCCGATACTCGGCGGGGATTGGCGCGAAGAGGTCATCAACCGAGCGCAAGCCGATTGCCTTGAGCATGGCGTCGCGGTCGGCAGGAGATTTAGGTAAGTAGCGCATAAAACCTTATATAGATGTGGGTAGGAGCCATTCCGATGGTTGTATCACTGCGGTGGTTGGAACGGGACTGTAGTCCGGTTTTCAGTGTCCAGCCTCTTCTGCTACGTACTTCTCATAATCTGCAGCTGAGAGCAAAGCGTCCAGTTCGCTGGGGTTCTTAAGCGTGATCTTCACCATCCAGGAGCCGTGTGCGTCGCTATTCACCTTCTCGGGACTGGTTGCCAGTTCGCCATTGACCTCAGTTACCGTTCCTGACGCAGGCGCGAACAAATCGGACACAGCTTTGACGGATTCCACGGTGCCGAACGTTTTACCTGCGGTGAGTTCCGCGCCCACTTTTGGCGCTTCGACGAACACGATGTCACCCAGAGATTGTTGAGCATAATCAGTGATGCCGACGGCTGCCGAGTTGCCGTTCACCTGAATCCACTCGTGTTCGCGGGTGTATTTGCGATCGGTTGGGTAGGACATAAAGGCTTCTCGCTCCTAGCTGCTTCCGCTGGGAAATCTTGCTCTATTTTTTCGGACGTTTGTAGAACGGCGTTGGGACGACCACCGCTCCTACTCCTTGACCACGAATCTCTACCTGCAACGGCGTGCCTACAGCCTCAAGCTCTTTCGGGACGTAGGCCAGCGCGATATTTTTTTTCAGGTACGGCGCTGGTGACCCGCTGGTCACGTATCCGATCTCCCGGCCCGCAGTGTCCAGGACCTTATAACCGTCGCGTGCAATGCCTCTTTCAGTCATTTCCAGACCGACCAGCGCGCGTTTTATTCCGGCGCCTTTAGCTTTCTCCAGCGCGTCGCGGCCGATGAACTCCTGCTTTTCTATTTTGCAGAAGCGATCCAGCCCAGCCTCCCAGACATTAATCGTATCGGAAATCTCGTGGCCGTAGAGCGGGAGCTTGCCTTCGAGCCGCAGCGTATTCCGAGCGCCCAAGCCGCACGGCACGACCCCGAATTCCTTACCTGCAATGAGAATCTCGTTCCAGACGAATGCGCTGGTACCTTCGTCCGATGGAACGTAGATTTCGAAGCCATCCTCGGCGGTGTAACCCGTACGGCCCATCAGAGTGTTCTTAAGCCCGCACACAGTGCCGCGCGTGACCCAGTAGAACTTCACCGCGCTCAGGTCCGCGTCCGTGAGCTTTTGCAGCAGATCCACGGCCTTTGGACCTTGGATCGCGATCTGAGTGAAGTCATCGGATAAGTTGTCAACCGCGCAATCGAACTGGCGCGTGTTGTCGCGCACCCAGTTGAAATCCTTTTCCCTCGTGCCCGCGTTGATGACCAGCAGATACTCGTCTTCGCCGAGGCGATGCACGATGACATCATCCACAAACGTTCCTTGGGGATAGAGCAAGGCCGAATACTGCGCCTGGCCGATCGCCAGTCGCGATGCATCGTTCATGGAAATATGCTGAACAGCGGCGAGGGCCTGTCGCCCGGCGAGGCGGATGTCGCCCATGTGGCTGACATCGAAAATGCCGACGCCGGTGCGCACGGCCATGTGCTCGTTGATGATGCCGCCACCAAGCGAAGCGGGATATTCGACGGGCATATCCCATCCATTGAATTCCACCATCTTCGCGCCCATCTGGCGATGGACAACATTGAGCGCAGTTTTTCGAACGGTGGGCGCCTCTACCGCAGACAAGATCGACCTCAAACGAGCAGTGGCTGGCTGCCGGGATGGTGTGACTGTTTACGGTATCACGCAGTTTTTCGGTGGGTCAAACGGCTGCGGATTCAACATTGGAGAACCTGAGACTATCGCCCGAACTGCACCGTAACGCGCGATCCGGCGGGGACGTGACTTCCTGCGGTAGGGGATTGCTGCCGCGCCAGGCCGCTACCGACGGCGTCGAGTTGTAGACCGACATCCTGGGCAGTCTCAATCGCGCTGCGAAAAGTCTTTCCCACGAAAGACGGCACTTCAATCCCACCTTGCTCCACATCCAGAACCACCGTTCCGCTGGCGGGCAGCTTTGTTTCGGCGCTAACAGCGCTTCTATCACCGGAATCGTCGGGAGGAGAGGACGGTAATACCTCGCGCACTGCCGCTTGCACGACAGTGCCACTGCCCACCATCGAGACAGCTGTGGATCTCTTCGCCACAGCTGACGATTTCGCGGCGTCGAGCGCTCCCGTGTTTACTTCTGCGGTTTCCAAAGGTTCGCCGGGATGATCGGGGGTATCGTCATCCAGATCCTTGTCCTTGATTTTGGCTCGCACCAGCAGAAGTTGGCGCTCCGGCGCAAGCGGCAAATCATGAGGCACGTGCAGATACTCAAGCACCTGTTGCGTGACACGGCGGAAAACTGGCGCCGAAACCTGGCCGCCTTGATGGAGACCTATAGGCGAGTCGAGAATCACGGCGACGACTACCTGCGGGTTATTCAGCGGGGCGAAACCGGCGAAGGTGGCGTTGTACTTGGTCTTGGAGTATGCGCCAGTTGCCGGATCGATTTTTTGGCCTGTGCCGGTCTTTCCTCCTACCGTGTAACCGTCGAGAGAAGCCCTGCGCGCGGTTCCTTCAAGCACGACCTTTTGCATCATGGAACGCATCTCGGCGGCCGTGTAGGAGGAGACCACCCGCCGCCCTTCCGCGGGATGAAATGCGACAGTTTGCACGCCCCCCTGCAAAGGCAACGTACCAGCGACTATCCGCGGTGCGACGTACACCCCATCATTGGCAAAGGTTGACATCACCGCCGCAAGCTGAATCGGCGAAACACCGACCTCCTGTCCAATCGAGATCGCTGCGATTGAGACTTTCGACCATCGGCTCGGAGGTTTGGTGATGCCACGCGTCTCGCCGGGCAATTCAATCCCCGTCTGCTGTCCGAGCCCGAAGGCGCGAATGTACTTGTAATACCGTTCTTCGCCCAGACGCAGCGCAAGCTTGATGGTGCCGACGTTGCTTGATTCAGCCAGCACTCCCCACACCGGCAGGACCCCATGTGCCTTCGAATCGCGAATGCGCATGCGGTTATAGACGATCGACCCCATCTGGCAGTCGATCAGTTCATCGGGCGTCGTGACCTTCTCTTCGAGAGCAGCAGAAAGCGTAACCTCTTTGAACGCCGATCCTGGCTCGTACACATAACTGACCGCGCGGTTCGTGAGTGCCCCAGGCGTGATCTGCTTGCGAAGGTTGGGATTGAACGTAGGCCGGTTCGCCAGCGCCAAAATCTCCCCAGTGTGCGGGTTCTCCACGATGACAGTGCCCGCAATGGATTGCGTGTCGTGAATGGCCTGTTCGAGTTCCTTCTCGGCAATGTACTGGATATTCTTGTCGATCGTGAGGACGACATTGTCTCCCGGATCGGGCTGGGTCTCGACATCGGAAAACCACCGTTTACGCGCGTCAACCGAGATAAACATCTTTCCGGCTCGCCCGCGAAGCTGGTCATCGTATTCATGCTCGATGCCGCTTTGCCCACTGTCCTCCATCCCCACGGACCCGAGCACCTGTGCCGCCAAATCCCTCGCCGGATAAAAGCGCTTTGGTTCCTTTTGCAGGTGAATGCCTTGCAATCTCAGAGAACTGATGCGCTGGATGGTTTGGTCGTCCGCCTTGCGAGCGACCCAGCAGAAGGTCTTGTGAGCGCGGCAGTCCGCGAGCACGACGTTATAGTCATCCCCGGTTATTCGAGTGATCAACGAGATTGCAGTGGGGAGATCTTTGACCTCGGAAGGCACCGCGAAAGCAGAATCCACCATCACCGACATGGCGAGTTCACGGCCAGCGCGGTCGTAGATGATGCCCCGCTTGGCTGCAAGCGGAATCGCGCGCTGCTGCTGATGCCCCGCCTGCTTTACGAATTTTCCGTAGCTGAAGATCTGCAGGTAGACCAGACGTCCGCAGATGGCGACGAACCACAGAAGGAGTATCGCCCCCAGCAGATACAGCCGAGAGTTTTTGCCAAGATCAGAACTGGTGGCTGCCATGGAGTACTCTCTAGACGCATTGACAGCCTACTTTCAAACAGGCCGCCACGAAACAACCGAGCTCCGCTCGGTGGACAGCCCGGGGGGCTGTAGCTATGCCATCTCTACTGACCCGGAACTACCATTACAGGGGCAGCGCTGGCCATGACCGGACCTTGCAAATCGCCAGCAGAGCCATCTAGGTGGACCACTTGTCCAGGCGCGGGGGGAACCAGGCCCATGCGGCGCGCCAGCACGTCAATGCGCTCGGGGTCGCGCAGCGACGCATCTTCCAGACGCAACGCGCGGTTCATCTCAGTGGCGCCGCCGAGTTCACGTTTGGCTGACTCGATCTGATACCCGTATTCGATTGCCTTGAAGTGCTGCCAGGCATAGGTGAAGACCAGCAGGAAGAGGCAACCCAAGGCGAAGCCGAAGTGCTTCATCTCGCGGCTGCGGCGAGGATCTTCTACCTTGACCAGACGAGAATTGTCGATCGCCTTGGAGAAGTAGATCTCCGGCGTACCTGTCCAAAACGAACGCCGTTCTCCCGGAACCGCACCTTGAAATGTTGCCGCTGCTGCCGCCATTATGCTGCTCCCATGTAAGCCGTTTCGCTGTCTACGACTGGAATCTGCATGGTGAAAATTTCGTGCAGTTCCTCATTCATGCGCTGCTGCTGCAACTTCTGGTTGGTCCGATCCGCTGCGCTCATCAACTCGCTGATCAATGTTCCCGTATACATGTCCCGCTACCTCGAATTGGATTCCTACCACGGAACCCGTTGAAACCACCCGCTAACAATGCGGCTCTTTGTCCGCTCTTCGACTAAACCTTTCCCCGGCACAACCGTTACAGCCATGCCGGGTGCCCCGGCAGGTTTTCCGGAGCTAAACTTTTTCCGCTGCCCGCAATTTCGCGCTGCGGGCCCGCGGGTTGCGATCGCTCTCCTCTTCAGTTGCGGTCACTGGTTTCTTGCTTAGCACACTGAAGTAACCCTTCTGACTCCCTTCGCGGAAGGCATCTTTGACGATGCGGTCTTCCAGCGAATGAAAACTGATCACCACCACGCGTCCTCCTGGCTTCACAATCCCGGGCGCCGCCTCGAGCAGCGCCTTCAGATCGTCCAGTTCGCGGTTTACGAAGATTCGAAGAGCTTGAAAAGTACGCGTCGCGGGATGAATTCTTCTCTCCGCCTGATTCATTGGCCGGGCCGCGGCTGATATGACCTCTGCAAGATGGGCAGTAGATCGTATCGGCCGCGACCGGCAAATGGCTCTGGCGATTCTCCGCGACCTCCTTTCCTCTCCGAATTCGTAAATCACATCGGCAAGCTGTCGCTCGTCGAGGTGGTTTACCACTTGTTCGGCGGTACGCTCTGACTGCGGGTCCATCCGCATGTCCAGCGGTCCTTCCGCCTGAAAACTGAATCCGCGCGCCGGATTGTCCAACTGCAAGCTGCTGACTCCAATGTCGGCCAGGATTCCGTCCACAGTTGACGGCTTCTGCCCCTTCGCAATCTCCGCGAAGGAACGTTGGAGGAGCGTAATCTCCGGCCAATCCTGGCTCTCTTCTGTCAGCTTTTTGCGCGCGATTTCCAGCGCTTCCGGGTCCTTATCGAGCCCAATCAAATGTCCCGGTGCGCCGAGGCGTCTTGCGATTTCGTAACTGTGCCCGCCAAGGCCCACCGTGGCGTCGATATAGGTCCCGCCACGCCGTACGGCTAAAAAGTCGATCGCTTCTTTTAAAAGAACAGGAACATGGCTCGCTTCCCTTCCACCGCCATGCCCAACCCCCTGAGGGGTGTCTGTTGATCCCTCGCCCACTAGATGCCCAGTTCGTCGAGCGTCTTCTCATCCTCAGGCGTGAACTTGTCTTCTTCGATCTCTCTCTTGAACAGCTCCAGGTTCCTCACGACTAGATAGGTCAGATTGCCCAGAACCGCTACCTCGCCCTTGATCTGTCCTGATTCCCGCAACAACTGGGGGAGCAACAGGCGCCCCTGCCCATCCATCTCGACCTGCTGCCCGTAATAGTTCGTTCGATCGAGAAACTTCTTCTTCGTAGGATTGAAGTTGGAGAGCCCGGCAAGCTTCTGCTCGATCCGCTCCCATTCCTCGAAGGGATACACTTGTGCAACCTTGCCATCCAGGCTGGTGATATAGAATTGCTGGCCATACTTCTCGTCGATCACCCTCTTGAACTCGGCCGGGACCTTGAGACGGCCTTTCTCGTCGACCCGGGTTGGATGATTGCCGCGAAACATGACTAAAGCCCCTGCGGAAGCCAGTTCCCTTCGGGGGAGCGTTCTTTCTTGCCACTACCACAGCAACGAGGGAGGTAAAAACGGCGCAAAGTTCGGTCAAACTCGGATCTTTCGGGCTGTTTGTCGTAATGCTGGGTCGGATTTCCACCGGCTCCTCGATTTCAGCTCCTGAATCCCACGAACCCTGTCGGTCTTGCCACTTTCAACCACTTTCTCCCACATCTTAGCTGTAAGTCGTTTATTGTCAAGCAGAAACTTGTAGGTAGCCGACCCATTAGTGCACCGCTTTGGGAAAGCACGATGCGTTGTGGTTTGCTGAACCAGCGACCACAAGCAATTGCGTTAACGAACTTTATTCTTTCGCCATTTTTTCGCTACGATTTTTCTTGATCTCGGCCACTGGCCTGCATTTTCTTGTGGAAATTCGGGACAGTACCTGTTTCGAAACACCCGCCATCCTCATTGTGCCAGGCCTCATCCAAACGCTGACGAACGTTTACGTTGGAGATCTCGAGGCCCTGCCATGAAGTTCATGCCGTTATCGTTAGCAGTTGCAGTTTTGTCCCCCGCCCTCGCCTTAGCCCAACAGGATCAGGCGCCTCCGCTTTATCCTGCGCCGGGTAACCCGGCTGAGCAGCAAAGCCAGCAGAACCTTGCCAACCAGCAGAATTCGCAAACTCCCGTGTTCCGGGTGAACGTGTATGCCCGCACCGCCCGGGCAGTGAATTACCGCAATCGAGGCGGTTCTACCTCGGTCGACTTCAAGGGAACTGAGTTGATGCCATCGATCACGGGACATGCCAAGATCGATGGCAAAGCTGGACGCCTGGCTATTGATGCCGACCTCGATCATCTGGGCCCGACTTCAGCAATCGGTCCGCAGTACCTCACCTACGTCTTGTGGGCGGTGACGCCTGAGGGACGAGCCGTGAACCTGGGCGAAGTCCTGCCCAATGGAAATGGCAGGGACAAACTGTCCGTTACGACGGACCTGCAAGCTTTCGGCCTGATTGTCACTGCGGAGCCTTACTTTGCAGTCACTCA
>QHVR01000171.1 GCA_003223595.1 Acidobacteriota bacterium | reverse complement strand
TGCCGCAGGTGCGCAGAATGGTAATCGGGGCAATATGAGGCCGTACAGCCCGTCCGCGAACGGCACATCTGCGGGAGCGAATCGGCAGGCTTCCCGCGGAATCGGCGAGCCGGGTGGATATCGCCCGTACACGCAGCCTGGCAACCGCTCGACGGCACCGTCGGTGGGGAACTCTCCACGCGGCACGATGCAGAATGCTCCGGCGGCAAACCGTGGCGGCTATCGTCCGTTCACGCCGCCGAGCGGCAGCAATCGTCCGTCGACCATGGGAGCTGCGCCCCAGCAACGCGGCACGTACCAGTCGGCGCCAGCGGGCAATCAGGGCGGATTCCGTCCATTCACGCCACCGAGCAATCGATCCTCCGCTCCCCCGAGCATGGGATCGCCGGCGCAGCGTGGAACTTACCAGTCCGCTCCGGCAGAGAATCGCGGAGGCTACCGGCCAGTCAATCCTCCATCGCGGAGCCAGATGGGCAGCAGCCCGTATTCGAACCGCGGGAGCAACAGTAACTACTGGAATCGGACGGCACCGAGCTACGGTACGCCGCAACAGCGGGGTTACAGCAGCACTCCGTACTCAGGTGGTGGCTACGGGCGTGGCGCATCTCCGCGTCCGCAGCTGGATATGCGACAGCCAGTTGTACGCACTCCGTCATACGGTGGCGGTGGCTCTTCGCGGCCCAGCTACGGTGGTGGAGGCGGATATCGTGCGGCGCCTCCCAGCTACGGCGGTTCGCATAGCGCACCCAGCGGCGGCCGCGCTCCGTCCTATGGCGGCGGAGGGGGTGGACATTACGGCGGCGGAGGTGGAGGTGGTGGCGGACATTACAGCGGCGGCGGAGGCGGCGGTGCGCGCTCCGGCGGCGGAGGTGGTGGTCATTCGAGCGGTGGCGGCGGCCACTCCGGAGGTCATCGCTGAAAGTTCGTGACGAGCAGTAAATGATCACGACGTCAACAGCGCAAGTTGTTGTCGATGAAGTGAAGGTCAGAGGCGAGAAAAGGCGTGCTGCGAGGCACGCCTTTTCTCTTTGAGTAGTACCTACGGACGCGCGTAGGCCGGGCTATTGGGATCGGGGCGGTCGTAATCGCGGCCGTACTTATTCTTGTGTGCAGACAGGGCGTCGGTCTCGGCAAGTGAGAAGGTGCCCAGCGAAGAGTCAGCCGAGGTCAGCGTGACCTCGCGCTGCGCAGCGCGCAGGGTATCCGGTGCAACCGATGAATGAAATACCTGCACGTCGTAGCGGCCAGGAGGAACTTCGGGAAAGGTGATCTCTCCCTTGGCGTTGGAGATGGCGTAATAGGGTGTAGCGATGGCGATCACGGCCGCGCTCATCTCTGCATGAATATTGCAAAAGATGAATGAGATGCCCGGCTTATCGAACTGCACAAAGCGGGTGGTGCCGCTTTCGTACAGGCCTAAGTCGAAACGCTTTCCCTCGAAAAGTGAAAACACGTTGTGAAAAAACGGGTCGCGATTGGGAAACTCCACCTTGCCCCCAACCGGTATCACAACCAACGGAGGATGGAAGCTTTTGTCCTTCTGCACCAGCTTCGGAATTTTGGTGGGGTCTTGCTTTGGCGCCTGCACGGGAACTCCGACAGGAGTGAGCCAGATGACGACTTGCGAACTGTCTTTGACGCGATGACCGTTGCGGGTCACGTCCACGTGTGCCCGGAGCGGCGATTGCGCGTGGGCGCAGATTGCGGCAAGTGCAAGCATCGACATCCCGGCGGCCGAATAGAGTCTCAAAATAGAATCCCCATGGCAAGGTTCAGTTGATTGGTCATACTGCTGCTGCCATAGATGGGAAACGTCCGCAGACGTCTCAGTTCCGCCGAGAGCAGCAGGTCGGAGCGCGGCCGGAAAACAAAATTACCCAGAGCGCCCCGATTTCGCCCCAGGATTGGGCCGAAATTGTTCTGATCAGTGGCGAAGCCGCGCACGTCTCCAGCATACGCATTGTCGTCCGCGACGGAGGCGTTGAATTCGAGCTTTGGGGTTACCTGCAGCTTCAGTTGAGCCCATCCGCCGGTGGACTCGAGGCCGCGAATCGGGGTGAAGTGCGCTCTGGGATCTCCACCGTACACAATCGACGTTGCTACTGCGCCTCCCAATCCGCCGATGGCGCGGCCGCGGTAGAACTCGCCTGACAATCCCAGCCGGGGCAGGAGCGGTACCTGAAAATCCAGCATTCCAGCCCATGAATCAATGTTGCGTTCCCAAAACCAGTTTTGCCGGCCGTAGTATCCGGCTACCCCGACAGTCAGAGG
>QHVR01000172.1 GCA_003223595.1 Acidobacteriota bacterium | reverse complement strand
TCTCCTTCTGGGGATGGGGCGGCGGTTTTGGGTTTAACGTCGGCTTTGGTGGCTGGGGCGGTTTCGGCTGGCTGCCGCTCGGACCGTGTGACTGGTTCCATCCGTGGTGGGGCGGATACCGCGGGCGCTTTGGTGTCGTGAACGTCAACAATGTCAACATCACGAACATCCACAACTATGGCGGAATCGCTCCTCTGCATGGCGGAATGCGCTACTCGAACGTGGCGAACTTCCGCAACGGGCGGATTGGCAATGCCATGTCGGCCGTGAATGCCAGCCATTTTGGTGCGGGCAGAGTTCGCGCCATGGGCGCCACTCCGCAGCAGCTGAGGGGCGCGCGCATGATGGCGGGGAACCTTCCGGTGG
>QHVR01000170.1 GCA_003223595.1 Acidobacteriota bacterium | reverse complement strand
CTCCCGAGCGCCCCGGGTCTCGCTCTTCAGTTCAATCTCGACCGCCGATCCTTCCTGCGTGTACCGGATGGCGTTGCGCACAACGTTCTCTACAGCGCTGTGCAGCAAAGACGCATTTCCCCGCACTTCCCAATTTCCTTCGGCAATCGCCGTATGTACGTGACAGTGGCGCTCCTGCGCTTCAAACTCGGCGTCTTCGCTAACGCTCTCCACGATTTCATCGAGCGGCACCGGCGTTTGCGGAACCAACTGTTCGCCATCCTCCAGGCGCGCCAGCGTCAGAATGCGCCCGATCAACTCATTGAGCCGCGCCGCTTCCAGTTCGATGCGATCGAGCATATCGGTGCTCTCTACTCCGGCACGTTGCCGCGCCAGCCCGAGCGCCACGTTCAAGCGCGCCAGGGGCGATCGCAATTCGTGCGAAATGTCATTCAACAGGCGTGATTGTGCTTTCAGCAGCGTTTCCAGCCGCTCAGCCATGGCATCGAAGTCGCGCATCAGGCCGGCAACTTCATCCCGCCGCGACAGGGCAGGCGCACCCGCGCGAGCTGTCAGATCACCCGCCGCGATCTGCCGTGCCGCCGTGCGCAGTTGCACAATCGGCTTCGTCAAATACCAGGACAGCAGATAGCACACGAGCCCCGAACTCAGCACTCCGATGATCAGCCCGGTAAAGGGTAATCCACGCGGACCGATGAAGACCCGCGGTCCGGGTGGCAATCCTAGAACGATGGTGTAGCGATGCTTCCCATCAGACGAAGCGCGTGAATCGCGCAATACCTGGGGCGCGGGAAAAAGAAATCCATCATGAGGCCCTCTGGGTCCCCCCGCCGCTACTCTCATGGCCCAGTCCGGCGCACCGCGGTGCGAGACCTCATTGCCCTGTTCGTCGAAAAGGTAAGCGCGAACGTGCTGAGAATGTTCGATACTTTCCAGATAGTCCCGCACCTTCTGGTCGCCGCCCTCCTCGTACGCACCGACAGCATCGTTCAGCACAGTAGTGCGCAATGCTTCCCACGTCGAACTGCGCGGGCGAAAGGCAAGCGTCACCAGAATAGCCAGCACGAAGAACAATGCCTGCGCCATCCAGAACGACATAAAAATACGTACAAACAGACTCTTCATGGAATTTTATGGAACCCTGGTCTTTTCTCTCGGACGGGCAAAAATATACCCCACTCCTCGGACGGTCTTGATGTGCTCGTCATTCTCCGTGTCACCTAGTTTTTTGCGGACTTTGCTGACGTGCATATCGATACTTCGATCGAAGGGGGAAAACTTTCGGCTAAGCACAGCATTGACCAGCCGTTCGCGCGGCACCACCCGCCCCGCCTCCCGTAATAGCACTTCAAGGAGATTAAACTCAACCGAAGTGAGATCCACGGCCTTGCCTTCTAACCGAACCGTCCGGGTTGCCGGATCCAACTCAACATCGCCTACAGTAACAACATCCGGAGCAGCCGGCGACCCGCTCCCTTCCCCATGCGTGCGCCGCAGAACCGCGCGAATGCGCGCCACCAGCTCCCTGGGATTGAACGGCTTTGAAAGATAATCGTCGGCGCCAATCTCTAGTCCCACGATGCGATCTACATCTTCGCCTCGCGCGGTGAGCAACAGCACGGGTAAGCGCGAACTCGCCCGAATTCTGCGCAGCACTTCGAATCCATTAATCCCGGGCAACATAACATCGAGCACAGCCAATACATACTCGCCCATGGTGGCCTTCTTCAGGCCGCTCTCTCCATCATGGACGCACTCCGTCGTGAACCCTTCAGCGCGCAGATACTCGCCCACCAGTTGGCAGAGCTCGACGTCGTCGTCGATAACCAGAATTCGTTCCATCCCTTTCATAATTCTGCATCATCTCCGGTGAGGTCGTAGTAAAGAATTGTCAAACATGCGCCCAAGATCGCTTTTCCGCCCGCTTAAGGTTACAAATCTTTACTCCGGCTGACCGACTTTTTACCACCTTTTCCGGGCAACTCGTGTTTCTATCAGTGTACGCAACGCCCCGGGCAACCGGACAAAATAGGAGTCACCATGAAATCGTTTCGTTTTCGCTTGCTGATTGCCGGTTTGGCCGTCCTAATGGGAACGGTCGCAGGCCACTCGCAGACTGCTGAAGATGCCCCCCCGCCTCCGCCGATGCACGGCCACCACATGGGCATGGGAATGGGTATGGGCGGACACATGGCCTTTCTGGCCAAGCAGCTCAATCTGACCGACGACCAGAAGTCGCAGATGAAAGCCGTCTGGCAGAAGGAAAGTCCCACGATGAAGCCGCTGTTTCAGCAGCAGCGCTTGATCGATCAGCAGCTTCGGCAGTACGTCGAAGGCTCATTCGATCAAGACAAGGTCCAGGCCCTGGCCAACCAGAAGGCCCAGATCCAGGCCCAGATGACGGTCGCTGAGACCCGCATTCACAACCAGATGTACCAACTGCTGACTCCCGATCAGCAGGGACAGCTGAAGCAGATCGAAGCCAAGCACGAAGCCCGCATGCAGCAACATATGAACCAGCAGCCGGCACCTCCGCCCGAGCAATAAATTGGTGTGCTCTCGGCGATCCGGGAGAGCACAGTCGGTCGGCGCGAGGCCCGAGCCTCGCGCCGCAGGAGCGAGGCGGCTTCAGCGTATATCGCTCCGCATCTTATGCTCATCCTCCAGGCGCTTCAGATGGAAGAAAAACGGAGTCACCTCGAAGGGC
>QHVR01000169.1 GCA_003223595.1 Acidobacteriota bacterium | reverse complement strand
CAGTTGACGTCCGGCGTCGGCATCAACGCCAGTGTTGGATCTGGAAACTACAATGGCGCGTTCGCATCTTTGAAGATGAACGATTGGCACGGCCTCACTGCACAATCGAACTTCACCTGGTCAAAGGCTCTCGGAATGGGAGCATTCGCCCAGGCAACCAGCCAATACACCGCCGAAGATGTCTTCAATCTGAAGCAGATGTACGGCCGCCAGGGCTATGACCGCAAATTTGTCTACAACATGTTTGTCGTGTACTCACCTCCTTTTTACAAGGGACAGCACGGCTTGATGGGGCGTGTGTTAGGTGGGTGGACAATCGCGGGCATCTTCACGGCCGGTTCGGGAACGCCCAACGAGGTGTACACCACGACGGGCGATAGCGAAGAGTTCGGCTCCGGCGACAATAACAACTTCTTCAGCAACCAGAACGCGATACCAATCGGACCGGTTCAAAGCGGCCATGCTTACTTCGATCCGACCCAGAACGCGTCGTGCTTTGGCTGCACAGGCCAGTTGCCGTACAACATTTTCAAGAACGGGTCGGCTGCAGCCAATAGCTACCGAAACCCGATTCTGGGCCTCGATACCAGAGATGGTGGGGCTGGCAGCCTGAACGGACTGGCTTACTGGAACATGGACTTCAGCTTGTGAAAGATGGTCCGTGTGGCGGAGAGCATATGCCTGGAATTCGAAGGTGTCGTCGCGAACGTGCTCAACCACATGCAGTGGCTAGATCCGCAATATAATGCCGCGACTGGGCTCTTTGACGGATCTTCGCCCGAGGGCGGGTTCGGCACCTTGCAGGGTGAAGCTGGAGCGAGACAGATACAAATCGGCGCTCGCATCCGCTTCTAACTAAAACTCGGGGTGCCTCTCTGGGCGCCTGCTCAACTTACAAGGCCGCGCTGGAAAGCGCGGCCTTTCTTCGTTTAGCCGCACCTTTTTTGCACAGGCATGCATGCAAACCTTGTGACATCCGCCCTTGCGCCATTGACTGAAGAAGGGCATCCTCGGAAGGCGGACATGGTACGCATCCGCAAGGTTAACGTTTCGGCAAGTACTTTGGATTCAAGATTTTGCCCGCAACTGATTGTGCGCCAGGGATTATTGGCCGATTTTCCCCTAAGTGGATGAATCCATTACAGCGGAGGGGGTGGGGGGAGGCCTCGAAACGAATAAATGTCGCTCAGCGGTGCATGAGTCCGAAGCTCACCGCTCCCATAGACGACGCAATATTTATGACCGATACCGCTCTCTCCATTTTGTGATGGCCGGTCTTGTGGAAGAAGTAGCTGAGGCTGATGACTGCGGCGGTCTCTCCCGCGAAGTTCATCGCCAGGCCTGCGCTGGAGTGGCCGAAGGGACGCACCATCGGATTCAGCTCGCGGCCTCCGCTTTGCAGGTTAGCGCGGGTGACTGCGAAGTCAGCGGCGGCGCCTGCGCTGGCTGCGATGAAGAGGAACTTGTTCTGCTTGTCCCAGAATTTGTGGGTGACTTCCACTCTGGGCTGCGTTACGGGCATGACCGGCACAACCGCTGCTAGCGATGGGAGTGGCGCATCCGGAAGCGGCCCCTGCGCGGCAACTGCGCAACTCAAGGCCAAAATCGCTGTCGACACGGCCGTGCTTACTCGGATTAGAGAACAACTACTGGCATGCATAAGTGCCGTCCTGGGATGACGAACACTTGGGAAGGACGCAATCACTCTACCATGTTCTGCACATTAGAGAGCACGCAACATGCTTAATACCCTGTGCTTGAGCGCTTCTCTCATAAGAGAGGAAATTCGCAACGCAGTATCTTGCAGATGTTTGCTGGCCTAGTCCGCGGGAATCGCTCTACTTCTTATATACGACGCCGTTTTTCATGACGAAAGTAACATTCGACAGGACGGAAATATCCTGCAAGGGATCGCCTGCCACTGCCACGATGTCCGCCAGATATCCGCGTTCCAGCGAACCAATCTGCCCTTCCCACCCGAGTAACTTCGCGCCGTTGATGAGATCCGCTTGCAGCACGGCCAGCGGCGACATCCCATACTTCGCCATCAGCACGAATTCGCGTGCCTGCGTGCCATGCGGGAATGGGCCTACGTCGGAGCCCACGGCGAATGGAATCCCTGCTGCAATTTGCTTCCTGAATTCCTGAATCTTGAGATCGAGAATCTGATGCTCGTGCGCGCCTTGGGCTGGAGTCGCGGCGTGCTCGGCAAAATATTCGAAGATGGTGAATGTGGGCACGGCAAAGATCTGCTTCTCCTTCATCAACCGCATCGTGTCTTCGCTCAGTTGGTCGGCGTGATCGATCGAAGCTACGCCAGCTTGCGCCCCGTAGAGCGTCCCCGGTTCTCCGGTTGCATGCACGGCAACGTGCCTGCCCAATCTCGCGGCTTCTTTGACCGCGGCCTCCAGTTGTTGCTCGCTGTACTGATACGGCGTCGAGAGCTTCCCGTCTCTGATCGAGTCTGCGCCCGTTTCGTAGATCTTGATGAAGTCCGCGCCTTCTTTGAATTGCTGGCGCATCGCGGCCACGAGTTCGTCAGCGCTATTGGCGTAGGTTGCGTTGGGAAGAATGTGCTGCTCGGGGTTGTAGCCGATGGCGTCTTCGTGTCGTGGGCCGGGAATGCGGCCCTCGTTGATCGCATTACGAACTGCCGTATCGGCGGATCCGGCGCCTTCGGTTCCCATATCGCGCTCGGCGGTGAATCCGGCCATCAGGTCTTCGCGCGCGGCGAGCGCCGCCGTGATGGTGCGTTCCGGGACAGACTCCTGCACGGTCTGCAAATCCTCGGCGCCGGGATGAAGAAAGAGATGGATATGGGAGTCGATCAGGCCAGGCAGGAGCGTGCGATCGCCGACGTCGATGACTTCAGCGCCGCTGGGATGTCTTACGGTTGAGCCCACCTCCGCGATGCGGTCGCCTAGCACCAGGATTTCGGCAGGGCTGACGATGCGTCCGGCTTTGACGTCGAGCATGCGGGCGGCATGCAGCACGACGGGATGAGGGCTCGCCGCAGGAGCCTGCGCTGCAGCGAACCGGGCCAGAAGAAGTAGGTACATCAATGACAAGGCGGCGCGTGGCTTCGTCATAACGCCGCGATGGTATCACTGCAGAAAGGCTCGGGGCTACATTGGGAAGCAACGCTGCATCAGGGCTTTCCATTGCGCGCTTCGCGCGCAACCCCGGACGAGGGCGTACGGGGCTACACGTGCTCAAATGATCTGTGATTTGGATCACAAATCTAGGTTAAGGAGGTCACTGGAGCGGATTGTCTTCTGGGCGAGACTAACTCCTGTATGAATCACTTTGGGGTCTTGACCAATCGCAAGCGTGCCGTGATCGCTCTCATCCATTCCATCTTCTTCCTCGGAATCGCCATCCATGGTTTCTCCGCTCCGAAGGGGGGGATTCTGCACGGCGGGCCTGGCGGCGATTTCGCGCTCGTCATCATCTACCTGGTCGTGTCCTCAATTCTGGCGTGGCTGGTGGGAATTTCGCGAGTCGGGATCGAGCGCGCCTACTTCACTCTTTGTGCCTGCAGTGCGAGCTTTGGGCTGCTGCGGACAGTGTTCGGAGACAGCAGTCTGCCGGCGGCGCAGTACCTGCGAGTGATCCTGCTGAGTTCCGCGGTTGCGTTGGGCGGGTTGATCGTACGGACATTTTCTCGTCCCGTCGGGGAAGCGGCGGTTTCCGAATAGCACATCGAAGCCAACAATAAAGAAGCCGCCGGGATTGATTCCGGGCGGCTGCCGTGAGGAGGCGGGGCGAGGATCGTTCCTTACCCTAGTTAGGACAGAAAGAATTCTTTGGTTACTTCGGCCCAGTCCTGGTTAGGCATATGCGCGGTCAGGTCGTCCATCGCCACACCACCATCTTGGGCAAGTGCGCCCGCCAGGGCCGGCATCCGGCTGCGAAGACGCAGGGCTGAGTCTTCGGTCCACAGCCGCGCCAGGGTGCCACTGAGCAGGTTGCGGAAATTGAGCTTCGAATCCGGCGCCTGTACCGTTACCAGCCAGCCTTCTCCGTAGGGATCCTTGCGCGCCAGTTCCGGATTCCTGGCTACCGCTTCGTTTACATCGGTAATAGTGCCTTCGATGGGTGAGACCATATCCACGGATTTTCCGTCGCGGAAAATCGTCCAGAGCTTCTGACCCTGTCGTACCCAGCGGCCGCGCTGCGGGAGCGTGATGGTGTCGATTTTGCCGATCAGCTTGGAGGCAAAGTCGTCCATGCCGACGCGCACTAACTCGCGGCTTTCGGCGAGTGCCCATGTGTGTCCGGCGTGGTAGCGGACGTTTTCCGGTACTTCGAAGCCCGCGACGAATGCGGGAACTACCTGGGACACGCTGGGACGCCGCACTGGCTGCGCATCCGACTGGTGGGCCAATTGTTGTTTATGGCCGCGAACATAATCGATCGATAGAAAGATTGCGAACGTCAGAAGAACCATGATGACTGTCATAACCCACCTCGCCCGGAGTGCCTCTTCTGTTTCTCGGTCACTCACACACTTCTAAGG
>QHVR01000168.1 GCA_003223595.1 Acidobacteriota bacterium | reverse complement strand
CTCGGACCCAGATGAACGAAGCTCCAGGCGTAACTGTAAAAAGAAGTGATCGCGTTACTGGCAACTGAGTACTGGCAACCGGCAACTGTCTCTACGGGCTACTGACTTCCAGTTCTTTTCCCACGCTATCCAGTACTCCATTCACAAAATGCACCGACTCGGGCGATGAGAATTTGCGCGCAATCTCCAGCGCCTCGTTGATGACCACGGCCCGGGGTGTCTCTGGATAAGACAACAGCTCCGCGACGGCAACTCGCAGCAGATTGCGATCCACTGCCGCCATGCGCTCCATCCGCCAATGCTCCGCATGTTTCTCGATCAAAGGGTCGATGTCGCCGACACGATCGGTAGCCACGCGAAACAGATCGTCGGCAAACCCACGCACCTCGGCGCTCGCCGTCCCATGCTCAGCCCAAAACGTTTTTCGCACCTGGTCCGCATCCTGCTTGCCCATGTCAGCCTGAAAAAGCATCTGCAGAGCCAGTTCCCGGGAT
Source organism: Acidobacteriota bacterium (assembly GCA_003223595.1). Classification (GTDB taxonomy): domain Bacteria; phylum Acidobacteriota; class Terriglobia; order Terriglobales; family Acidobacteriaceae; genus Sulfotelmatobacter. The sequence goes on along the minus strand of QHVR01000168.1, from coordinate 2,065 downwards.
TTGCGTCGTGTTCCCATTCCGCCTTAAGCCCTAAATCGAGAAGCTCACAAAAGGAATTCCCTGTGAGGCCCAGTGCCCCCTGTGGTGAGCCTTTCAAGAGGGTACAGTTGCATCAGTCTACAGCAACAATTTTCCAAATAGGAGTTGCTAGGTATTTTGCGAGGTGAAAGAGGAGACCTACCGCGAACATTTCCGAAGTGGTTTCCCTCGCGAGTCCCGCGAACGGTTTGGTGCTTGCTTCTGCTTGCCAGCCGACGCATGGAGCCCGATCGTTGCGTTTAACGACGCCATCTCCACCGCCGCTAGCGCCGCCTCGAATCCTTTATTCCCCATCTTCAGACCGGCTCTATCGATTGCCTGTTCCAAAGTGTCGCAGGTCAAAACGCCGAAAGCATGTGGTACACCAGTTTCCTGCGCCGACTGCCCAATGCCCCGCGTAACTTCATTCACAATCACATCGTAATGCGCAGTATCTCCGCGCAAGAGACATCCAATGCAAATGATGGCGTCATATTTTCCAGTGGAAGCCAAAGTCCGGGAGGCTGTCGGAATCTCAAACGCTCCCGGCACGCGGACCACATCGATATCTTTTTTATGCGCCCCAGTCCGCAGCAATCCGTCGCAAGCACTTAGCAGAAGCCGTTCCGTGATAAACGAATTGAATCGCGATACCACAATCGCGAACCGTCTCCCGGAGGCGTCCAGCTTACCCTCCAATGCAGGAAGCGCTGCCTCCGGCACTGACTCAACCGTCAATTTGATCCGCTCTGTGATCCTCTGTACCCTCGGTGGTTGAACCTTTTTCCGTAAAAATCCGTGGCAACGATCTACTTCCCCTTAAACTGCGCCGCCCGCTTCTCCAGAAACGCCGTGGTCCCCTCGCTCTTGTCCTCAGTAGCGCAGCAAACTCCAAACAGAGTCGCCTCGAGATAAAGCCCTTCAGCCAGGGTCATCTCCATCCCTTTATTAACGGCCTCCATAGCGTACTGCACGGCCAGAGGAGCATTCGCGATAATCTTCGCCGCAATAGCCTCGGCACGCGGAATCAGCTCTGCCGCAGGCAGAACCTCATTCACCAGCCCAATGCGATGCGCCTCCTGGGCAGAAATCATTTCACCCGCCAACACCATCTGCATCGCGAGCCCCTTGCCCACGAGCCGCGGCAGCCGCTGCGTCCCGCCGTAGCCCGGAATAATTCCCAGCTTCACTTCCGGTTGTCCCAGCTTCGCATTCTCGCTGGCCAGCCGCATCGTGCAAGCCATTGCAACCTCGCACCCGCCGCCAAGCGCAAATCCATGAATGCACGCGATCACCGGCTTCCCCAGATTCTCAATCAGACTCAGAACGTTCTGCCCGCGGTGCGTGTATTCCTTTCCCGAAACCGCATCGTGCTTGGCCAATTCGCTGATATCCGCCCCGGCGATAAACGCCTTCTCGCCCGCCCCAGTGAAAATCACCACCCGCATGCTCTTATCGTTCTTGATGTCATGAAACGCCGCCCGCAGTTCGTCCATCGTCGCCATATTCAGCGCGTTGAGCACTTTCGGCCGGTTCACCGTCACATAAGCAATGGAGTTCTTCTTTTCGAGAAGGATGTTTTCGAAGTTCATAAATTGAAATTCCTGGCCACGGATTCACGCAGATCTACACGGATCAAAGTCCGAGCCATGAATTGCAATCCGTATAGATCCGTGTAAATCCGTGGCAAAAGAAGTTAAAGCTTCTGTGCCTTAGGCTTCTCCGGGTCCGAATAATCATAAAACCCGCGCCCCGACTTCCGCCCGTACCAGCCTGCCATCACCAACCGCTTCAATAGCGGGGGCGACGCAAACCGCCGCTCTTTAAATTCGTCATACATCACGTGCGTGATGTAGTAAGTCGTATCCAGTCCCACGAAATCCAGCAATGTAAACGGCCCCATCGGATATCCGCAGCCCAGTTTCATAGCCTGATCAATATCCTCGATCGACCCCACGCCTTCCTCATATGCCCGAATCGCATCCAGCAGATACGGCACCAGCAGCCGGTTGACGATGAATCCTGTCTTGTCCGAAGTCCGTACCGG
>QHVR01000167.1 GCA_003223595.1 Acidobacteriota bacterium | reverse complement strand
CTAACAATTCCGATGCCAACCAACAGGACCGCGACCGAGTACCGAATCGTCAGGAGCGGGAGCGCCCTGCCGAGAAAGGCGGCAAGTATCACTACACTGCCAATGGCCAGCGCATGCCCAATCGCGATTGGGACAAGCGATTTTGCTACGGCGCTGCCTTTCTGCTCCTGCATCCCCAGTGCCACCGCGAAGAGCCACCCCATGCCGGGGTTGACTCCGTAGTAGGCACCGAGGAGCAGCATCAGCCACAGGGCCGTCGAGCCCATCTCGGCATGCATCATTTCTCCTCCGAGTAGCAGTAGGAATCGGATGACGCGTCCCCACCATCCAGACGCACCTGGTGCGCTCGAACTCCGTCGAATTCCACGAAGAATTTTTCATCAAGCTTCATTCCGCCGTTCGGGTCCGCGTCGAGCTTCACCATCCAGCTCTTCAACCCGTCGGGATAAATCTGCTCGTCCCATGGTGAGTAGAGCGAGTTAGTGAAATAGACACGCTTGCCATCGCGGCTGATCTCCACCATTTGTGGGCCGCCGTTGAGTGCCTGGTTTGGCTTACTTGGGTGAGCCGCGCGGCGGACAATCCCGCCGAGATGAACTGAGCCTGTCTTCTTCGGGTTGACCGGGTCTGAAACGTCGTACTGGATAAACTCCCCAGTCCCCCAGCATGAAACATAAAGGAAGCGATCGTCGAGCGACAGGTTGATGTCCGTTATAAGCGGCGGCACTGCCTTGAAACCCTTTAGGAGTGGCGGCAGTTTTTCCGGATCCGCGGGCTCGGCGGGAATTTCAATCACCTTGCGAACTGCCCATTTACCGTTCCTACCTTCCTCCCGATACCACATCCAGATTGAGGCTGAAAGGTCCTTGAGCGAAACGCCGACGCTGACGAAACCGTACGTCTTGTTGGGATCGTGAGAGGGCCGCAGCTCGAGCACCCATTGTTGTTCTGCACCCAGGTCAATTTCCTGCTGATGACGGCGCTTGTCCAGGTCCCAGACATGAATCTTGTGTCCGTATTTTCCGGCCAGCAGCAACTCCGGATTGACGCCGTCTTTCACCATGTTCGGAGTGCCCCATTCGGACGTAATCATCGTGTCGTGTCCGAGGTGCCACCAAAAATCGTAAGCCAGCTGCTGTGGGCCACGATCTTTTTCCCAAGGTCCCTTCAGCTCGAACGTGTTCGCGTCCATCAGAAAGATGCCACCGGGGCCGTCTCCGCTCGCCGATCCAAGTGCGCTTCCGTAGATGGCGTCCGGTCCACAATGAAATGTGTGAGGCGCCGTGTAGCCGGTCTTTTTGATGAACTCCTCAGGCTCGATCACCTTCACAATTTTCGGCTGTTTGGGATTTGGCTTCGTATCCAGGATGTAAATCCGGGAGGATCCAATGCCGGGGACGATCAGATAACGGCGTTCCATGTGCGGATGCGGGGCCTGCGGGCAGAGACACGCGCTGCACGCATTCCAGCCGAAGTGATGCAGTTCGTTATCACCGCGGCCAAAATCCACCTGGCCAACCAGTCGGCCATACCCGGACGAAGCGGGATCGAGATCGATTACACCCATACTGTCGTGCTTTCCATTGGTGCCGTCGTTAAGCAGAGCTACGTAAGCCAGTCGCTCTGGCGGAGCTTGCATAGCCGCTTTGGGTGAAGGATAGAAAGTGGGATCAGGATGCAACATTGACATTTTGAATTCTCCTCTTTATTAGACGTTAACGGTGACTCGCATGAAGGTCGCAGGGATGAACGTTCCAGCGTTGCTTTTGTTGTGCGCTTTCGCCAGTTCCACGAGCTGATCGTGCAGTTCCTCTTCTTTTCCGTTGTTTCGAGCTGCGTCAACGGCGTTCATGGTCGGTCCATAGAACTTTTCGAACAGCTCGATGAACTCCGTGGGGCTCTTCTCGGAATGCGCGAAGTAGTACGTGTCCGTCATCATGGAGATGTTCTCCTTGGCTATTCCAGCTTGACCAAAGCGCTCGAGAATGTGACTTTCCATCCCCCAAGTCATCGGGCTGACGAAACCTTCAGGAGGCGCAGGCGTGAATGCCGAGCTTATCTTGAGCAACTGCGACACGAACGTCGGATCGTTGGGTATCCAGTTGCCCATTATGATCCTTCCGCCCGGTTTCGTGACCCGAACCATTTCTTTGGCGACGTCGAAGGGTTTCGGAGCGAACATCGCTCCGAACACGGATAGAGTCAAATCAAACGAATCGTCGTTGACTCCATCCAGATTGCAAGCATCGCCCTCATGGAATTTCAGCCGCTTGAGGCCTGCCTCGGCTGCGCGCTTGTTTCCGGCCTCGACAAGATTCCTCGCAATATCAACTCCCATTACATTGGCGCCCAGAAGAGCTAACGGGAGTGCTGTCGTTCCATCTCCGCAACCAAGATCCAATGCGCGCAGCGGCGGCTTCAAGCCAAGAGACTCCACAACTGCTTCTCCGGACTGCCGCATGAAAGCGGCGATCTCGGTGAAGTCGCCTTTTTCCCATAACGCTCGATTCGGGTTCTCGGCCGCGCCATTTGGGGCCGTATTCATTTCCATCACTTTGAGGTTCATTTTGATGATCTCCGGATTGGCATTGATTCGCGTCAGGACTACAATTGTGCGGCGACTTGGGGCGGGCGACCATGCCCGGGCGTCGCTTTGATTTGCTCGAACGGCTT
>QHVR01000166.1 GCA_003223595.1 Acidobacteriota bacterium | reverse complement strand
GCCCGACTCCTTTTCCACGAAGGCGAGATATTCATGCGCCTGCCGCGGGAGCTTTTCGTATTCAACAATCCCCTCGGTTGACGTCCGCCAGCCCGGCAGTTTTTGATAGATGCACTCGATCTGGTCGTAGCCGCTCGCCTGGGCGGGCACTTCCATTGTCTCCTTGCCGTCGATCTTCAGCCCGACGCACACCGGAATCTCGGCAAGCTCATCAAGCACATCCAGCTTGGTGACGACCAGCCAGTTCGTGCCGTTGATCATTCCGGAATAACGCAGAAGCGGCAGGTCGAGCCAGCCGGTGCGCCGCGGACGCCCGGTTACGGCTCCGAATTCGTTTCCCCGCTTGCGGATCTGCTCCCCGAGTTCTCCCTTTTCTTCCGTGGGAAACGGCCCTTCGCCGACGCGCGTGCAATACGCCTTGGTAATTCCGATGACCGAGTCAATCGCATTTGGCGGCACGCCCGTACCAATCACAGCGCCGCCCGAAGTTGCGCTGGAAGATGTCACAAAAGGATAAGTTCCGTGGTCGATGTCGAGCATCGTCCCTTGCGCTCCCTCAAACAACACCGACTCGCCTTGAGCCAGTGCTTGGTTGAGAAGAAGGGCGGCATCGCAGACGAAGGGAGCAATCTTCTCGGCTGCCTGCGCGTACTCGGTGTACATCCTGTCGGCGTCCAGCGGTTCGGTATTGAACAGTGCGTGCGCAATCATGTTTTTTTCGCGCACGGCGTTTTCAATGTGCTTCTTGAGCAGCTTCAGGTCGAGCAGGTCCGCAACGCGCAGACCGCGGCGCCCCATTTTGTCTTCATATGCCGGACCAATTCCGCGCGAGGTGGTTCCAATCTTTACGCGTCCCGGGGCATTCTCCGCCGCCAGCTCGATCATGCGATGGTAGGGAAGGATGACGTGGGCCCGGTTCGAGACGAAAAGATGGCCATCCACCTTCACCCCCGCTTCGCGCAGGGCGCCCACTTCCTTCAAGAATGCAATGGGGTCGAGGACAACGCCATTACCAATGACACTGCGGCATCCGGAACGGAGCACGCCGCACGGCACAAGCTGAAGCACAAATTTCTTGCCGTTGATAATGACAGTGTGGCCGGCATTGTGTCCGCCGGCGTAGCGGGCCACCACGGAAAAGTTCTCCGACAGCACATCGACGATCTTTCCCTTGCCCTCATCGCCCCACTGGGCGCCCACGATGACCGCAGTCTTGCCTTTTTTCAATTCCCACTCCGTTCAGAAGATGCTGCAGGCACACACTGATGCCTGCCCCGGGGTCGCACACTTCTTGCTCGCGGAGTTCCTGCTCGGAAAATACTAGGGATAGAGCGGAGAAAGACGTGTACGAGTCATCTTATCGTGGAGTCCCTGCCGATGGCAACGCAGCAGAGCGTTCCGCTAGTCCCGCAAGTTACTCACCTCGGGCAGCCCGTTGGGCTGTCCCCGCAAGGCGACGGCGAGCCGAGAGACAGATGTTTTTTCTAAAGTAAAATAACTACGAAACCATGCCAGCCTATTTCACTCCCGAACTTTTCCGCTTTCTGACTCGCCTCAAGCGCAATAACAACCGCGACTGGTTCCTCGCGCACAAAGAAGAATACGAAATCCATGTACGCCAACCCGCGTTGCAGTTCATCACGGACTTCGCGGGCCCCCTGTACCAGATCACTCCGCATCTCGTTTCCGACCCGCGCGGCACCCGCGGATCTCTGTTTCGCATTTATCGCGACACCCGCTTCTCCTCCGACAAGCGCCCCTACAAGACGCACCTCGCCATGCGCTTCTCCCATCGCGGAAAAGACGTGCACTCTCCGGGGTTCTATTTCCATCTCGAGCCGGGAGGATGCTTTGCGGCGTCAGGCCTGTGGCATCCGGAAGCCCCCATTCTCCTGAAGGTCCGCAACGCCATGGTGGAGCGTGGCAACGAGTGGCGGAAGGTGCGGAAGTTGCTCAACTGGGATGATGCCAGCAAGCTCTCCCGTCCGCCCCGAGGATTTCCGGCTGATCACGAATACGTAGAAGACCTCAAACTGCGGGACCTGGGCACATCCGTCGAGTTCACCGACAAGCAGGTATGCAGCCCGAACTTCATGGCCGCGTTCGCGAATGCATCCCGCAAAATGTCGCCCCTGGCCGCCTTCCTGAGCAGCGCGTTAGGGCTGCCTTTCTAGGCTGAAGCGGACTTATTCCCAAACGCCTTCTGCACCAGCGTGTAACGCGCACTGCCAATCAGTCCGCAGTCGTCATTGAGAATCACCCGGATTGGCATATCTTTGAGCAATGACGACATGCGCCCTTTATCCAAAAAGGCCTGCAGGAAGGCCGCATTCTTCAGTTTCTCCACGTTCTTCGCGGCGATTACACCGGCGATGAAGATTCCTCCGGTCGTCATGTAGCGCAGCGCGCAATTCCCGGTCTCTGCCCCGAGTATGCTGACGAAAACATCCATCGCCTGAACGCAAATAGGAGCACTGCCCGCCAGCGCAAGTTGCGCGATCAGAGCAGACGCATCGCGTGCGTTTTTGATCTGATCGCGCAAAGACTCCGGCTCTTCCGCCTTCTTCGTCTCGTGCAGGAAGTCGTAAATGCTGCGAATACCCGGTCCCGACAACACTCGCTCGCAACTCACGTGCCCGAATTTCTTCTGCAAATATGAGAACAATTCCGCCTGCAATTCATTCCGCGGAGCAAAGTCGGCGTGTCCCCCCTCGCATGCGAAGGGATGATGCCGGAATCCATCCCAAAACAATCCCGCCATCCCGAGCCCGGTCTTGGCCGAGATCACCGCGCGATTGCCTTCTG
>QHVR01000165.1 GCA_003223595.1 Acidobacteriota bacterium | reverse complement strand
TGGCGAACGCCCCCTGTGGGAGTTTGGTCCAGTTTCCGATCCGGAGCGGCCGCTTGGGGATGTTGCCCGTGACGTCCGGAAGGAAAGGGAGAGCGCCAGGAAGGCCGAAATCAGCCTGGAAAAGCAGGGCTCGTAAGCACGGTACTGCTCCCGGACGGAGTGATCCGTCGCTTCCGTGGAACATTCGCGCGCATTCTGACTCACCATCTTGCTTGCCGCGAATCGGATACACAAAACGATTCCCCCACGTCACGCATCACACCACTACAATTAGGATTCTTGGATGAAGCCGCTGGATTTTGAAATGCGCTGCGGGCCTATCTTTTTCCAAAGTGGAGGAATTTCAGGGCATGATGCGAGGCAAGACGCAGGGGGTGCTGCTGTGTTTAGTGATATTGGTCGCGATTCCAGCGTACTGTCAGCGCGGGACTTTCGGGATCGATGTGGGGCAGTCATCGGACAAGTTTGGCTCCCTGCCGGCGGTGAGCGGGCTGGTGGTCGGCATTGACGGCGAGATCACGGTACTAAAAGCGAATAAGAAAGAAGGTGGGGCCAGCATCGTGGCCGGAGGCGAGATCCGGCTGCCCAGCGATACCGGGAACCATGCCAAGGAGTTCGCCATATTCGGCGGTCCGGGATTTCAGTATCGCAACTTGAGCATCGAAGTGCATGCGCAAATCCGCAAGATATATCTGCCGACCGGCAATGTGGATAATCAGTTCTTCGTGCGCAATAAAATGGAAGTGCTGGAGATTCCGCTTGTGCTGCGATACAGGTTCGGGCCTGGAAAGAAACTTTTCGTCGAAGCGCAGGGGGCTCCAGAGTTTTCACCGCGGTGGCGATCCGCGGGATCGCTGTCCCCGCTCCCGAATCCGGACTTCGATCACGGTTATTTCGTTCGGGGCGGATTGGGCTACATCTTTGGCAAGTGGTATGCCAAGGGCACCTACGAGAGCCGCTACTTCAAGTTCAACGCCAACCAGTTCAATCCCAATAATCTTTATAACTGGCGCACCAACGCAATCACCGGAGGTGCTGGATTCGTCTTCTGACAGCAGCGGATCCGCCACCAAAACCTGCGACAGCCCAAGGGGCTGTTTCTAGGCGAGCCTCGACACTATAAGGGGCTGTCCCGAGGCGCGCAGGTCCATACGCCTGGAATCAAAAACCAACGCGGAAGATTGAGTATTGCGGCTGCTGGGCGATTTTGTGAAAGTGCGGGTTTTCTGTGAGCACGTGCTCCTGCACGGGATTGTGATAGAGGACGTACACCGGCCTGGGATGTCCATCTAGACCTTCGATCACATGGCCTAACACGCGCCTCAGCGCCAACTCTGGGAATGGATTGAACATGTAGAGAACCAGAGGAGCCTCAGGCAGAGGAAAACTGCTCGCGTCCGCGCAAACAGATTCGATAGCGAAGCATTTCTGCGAATTATTCTGGTAGCGCGCGAGGTTCTCTTGCGCAACTTGGTTGAGCGCCGGAAGCAACTCCACGCCAATGATGCGCTGAAAAGGGTAGTCCGAGGCCATCATGAGCGTGCGGCCTTTTCCCGAGCCCAGGTCCAGAAACACGAACTCTGGGAAATCGAGGTGGGCAATTTCGCGAAGGGTTTGCATCATCTCGTGAAATGCGCCTGGTTCGGTCGGCTGATAGAGCGAATGAAGTTCCCCGAGGAGCCTCTCTCGCCAGCCAACGCCTCCGCTCATGGTGTTCACGCGATGCTCCCAATCGAAATCAAAATCTCCGTAGAGCAGGCGTTGCCGCTCCGGGGTGGAGTTGCGCACGAAGCTCCAGATCGCCTGGATGAGGCCTATGGTGGCAGCCCGGGAGCCGCTGCGGGCGCACAGATCCCGCCAGTACTGGCTGGCGGCGGCAACGACACTGGGCGATTTCGCGGGGCTGGAGTACATGGAACCGGCGTGATTCATCAGTCTAGTTGAGGCGGAACTGGAATGGATGTGCTTGCGGAGAATTGCGTCAGCAGTGAGATAGGAAGGCGCGGTCAGGAGTTGCCGTGAAATTTAGGCAGTCCGGAGGGCTTGTAGTCCGGCGGTAGTCCCTTGGTGACGAAGGGAAAATCTTCGGGCTTCGCGATCTGAACCTGTCCGTCGAGACTTAGGACGTACGGATTGCCGTCTGGATCGACCGGAATGCCGCGCAGGTGTTCGGCGGCTGCCAATTCCCAGATGGTGGCGGGAAGGCGACCATTCAGTTGCTCGAAACGGTTGACCGCCTCCTGCAGACGCGTGACATCCTCATCGACGCGGATGGCACGCAGGTGTTCGATTGCGTTCTGGCGGATATTGGATTCCTTGCTGGATTCGTAGGTGGCCGTCCACAGCATGCGCGCGGTT
>QHVR01000163.1 GCA_003223595.1 Acidobacteriota bacterium | reverse complement strand
AAACCTGCGACTGCTCTGCCTTGCGCAGTACGAATTTGCGCGTAGTCGTGCGCCCTTCGAAGTTGGCCTGCACCAGCAAAGACGCGTCGGGCAGACCCGCCTCCACAACCTCGATCTTGATCTCTGCATCTCCCCTAGAGTCCGTCACAGCTTGCGTATAAAATGGCGCGGCGTTGGGACGTGCGAATCGGAACGTGAGTCGCGCGCCAGAAGCTGCGCTCCCGCCTTCCGTTACCTTCAAGTGCATGGTGAGGTTGCGCTCCGCATGTACCGACTCGGCATTCAGCCACTGCACGTCCAATTCTTTCGTGCCAGCGAGATTCTCCGGCTCGGCCTTATCCAG
>QHVR01000164.1 GCA_003223595.1 Acidobacteriota bacterium | reverse complement strand
CGAATGCCGCAGCACACTCGAAGGCTCCATGCGCCGCATCGCCGAGGAAGGCCTGGGAGCCTTGATCTACCTGCACCAGACTTCGCAGGGGTTCTCCGTCGAAAAGGTCGCGGAACGCACGGCACTGAGCTTCCATGGCGGTCGAACGCTTACGTCTTTGTATGACAACTCCGAGAAGCACGTGCAGCGCGAAATCGGCATCGGCGCGCAAATCCTCTCCGACCTCAATCTTCGCCGTATTCGCCTGTTGACCAATCGTCCCAAGAAGGTGGCAGCGCTCGAAGGCTTCGGAATTGAGATCGTTGAGCAAGTTCCCGTCGAACTTGGAGCCGTTAAACCCCGTACAGTCTGACCTCGCCTTCTCACAATTGAACGCGCCGCGCGGGTTGATTCACGTGGCTGGCGTCAGTACCATGATTCCCCATGGCAACTAACCAGCCAACACTCGACAGCCCGAGCGTTGTGCGCAACATTCCCGTGGGCATGATTGCGGATGCCCGCAAGCATGTCTATGAAGCCGCCATTCGCACCCCGTTAGTGCGCCTGAACTGTGACGGCCCCGCAGACATTTATCTAAAGCTGGAGTGCCTGCAGCCGATTGGCGCATTCAAGATTCGCGGCGCCTACAATGCGGTCCGCCTCCTGCCCGAAGAGGAGCGCCGCAAGGGTGTTTGGACGGTGAGCGCCGGCAATGCCGCTCAGGGAGTGGCGTTGGCGGCAAGAAAAGCTGGCGTTGCCTGCAAAGTACTCACGATGGACACCGCTCCCGCCGCCAAGCTGGATGCCATTCGGCGGCTCGGCGCTGAGATCGTGCAAACATCGTACGACGAATGCTGGAAGGCGCTCGGGGCCCGCTCGCATCCGGCAATGACGGGGGCATTCGTGCACCCGTTCGAAGACGATGAATTCATCGCCGGCAATGCGTCGTGTGGCCTGGAAATTCTGGAGGATCTCCCCAACGTCAATGCCGTAGTCGCAGGCTTCGGAGGCGGAGGCTTGTCTTGCGGCATCGCTGCTGCCTTGCAGGAGCAAGGCAGCAAGGCCAGAGTATTCGCGGCCGAACCGGAAACGGCCGCTCCTCTCGCAGCATCTTTCGCCGCCGGATCGCCGCAGAAATTCCCCGACTGGAAGGCCAGCTTCGTGGACGGGTGCGGGGGAAAATCCGTCTTCCCACGCATGTGGGCAATCGCACACCATCTGCTCGCCGGATCGGTCGTGGTCACGCTCGAAGAAGTCCGCCACGCGATGAAGATCGTTGCCGAACGGAATCACATCATCGCCGAAGGGGCGGCCGCCTGCGCGGTGGCAGCAGGGCTCAGCGGAAAATGCGGCTCAGGAAAAGTTGTTTGCGTGGTAAGCGGAGGGAATATCGACCTGACGGTGTTCAATAAACTTGTCGCCGAACCCACGGCGGGTCAGGCGTGAGCACGAGCGGGTTGCCGGGAAACTAGAACGGTTTGCGCACCACCACTTCGGCGTCGCGAATGAAGAACTGCGCCGAGCACTGCTCCGACCCGCAAATCACAGGAATCAGGCCGTTGATTTGCTTGCGCGTGATCAAACCCAGCATCCCGCAGGATGGGCACGACAGCACGGCCCAGTAGGGATCTTCCTTCTCGCCAATTTCTCCGGCGTTTTCGAGCACAAAGACGGTACCCGGCTGCATCTGTTCCGGAATCCATTCATTCAGGACGTCCAGTTCACCGACCATGTGTTCCTCCCCGAGTCTTTCTCGTGCTGCGGGCCCAAATGCTTGTCACAAAGCGTTTCTAGCACGCCCGCCGTAATCGGGCGAGTTACTGAAGTATTCGCCTGCTCGGTGGCATCGCCACACCGCATTCGGCGCTGCCAGACTGCAACTAAAAATGTGCAAATGTTTCCGTCATTGTAGGCAGGACGCCTGTGAATCAAGCACTGAATTGCGGCCACAGGGGTGACTAACAGAGTTCCTGGGCATAGTGGTTGCGTCGGGAAGCGATTCAGTCGCAATGCAGTAGAACAGCTGTTCAGGCAC
>QHVR01000162.1 GCA_003223595.1 Acidobacteriota bacterium | reverse complement strand
AATTCATGCGCCGCTTATGCATGAACTGTGCGGATCCTTCCTGCGCCTCCGTTTGTCCAGTGGGCGCTCTTACCAAGACGGCGCTGGGCCCGGTTACCTACGACGCCTCGAAATGCATGGGCTGCCGCTATTGCATGGTGGCATGCCCCTTCAGTGTCCCGAAGTATGAGTGGGGCAAGCTGTTCCCCAAAGTGCAGAAGTGCATCATGTGCCCGGACCGGGTGGCGCAAGGCAAACCCACGGCCTGTGCCGAGATCTGCCCGACCGGGGCCACTAAGTTTGGAGAGCGGGAAGAATTGGTCGCGGAGGCCCGGCAGCGCATTCACGACAATCCGGGACAGTACGTCAATCACATCTACGGCTTGGAAGAGGTTGGAGGCACGTCTGTGCTCATGCTCTCCGCCGTTCCGTTCGAGACCTTCGGATACCGCACCGATATAGCCAAAGATCCGTTGCCCATGCTGACGTACCGGGTCCTGTCGCACATTCCCGACTTCGTGCCCCTGGGCGGAATGTTGCTAGGCGGCGTGTGGTGGATCACTCATCGCCGGGAAGAAGTGGCTGAGGTGGAAGGCCGCGAAAAGAAAAATGGAGGAAAGCGATAATGGCGCGCCCAATTTTTCGGTTGACGTTCTGGAAACTGGTTTTCTTCTTTCTGATGGCGGGCGGGCTTTACGCCACGTTTATACGTTTCACCCAGGGGCTGGGCGCATCCACCAACCTCAACGATCAGTTCCCCTGGGGCATCTGGATCAGCTTTGATGTGTTGTGCGGCGTGATGCTGGCAGCCGGAGGTTTCACCCTTACGGCCGCCGTTCACATCCTCAACATCAAGCGGCTGCATTCCATCATTCGGCCTACGATTCTGACCGCATTTCTGGGCTACATCCTGGTCTGCGCCGCGCTGATGTTCGACCTGGGCAAGCCGTACAACATCTGGCACCCGCTCATCATGCGCAATCCGCGCTCGGTGATGTTCGAGGTGGCCTACTGCGTGATGTTGTACACGACTGTTCTCGCGCTGGAGTTTTCACCCATTGTGCTGGAGCACTTCAACCTGCAAAGGCCCTTGAAGGTGGTTCGCGCGATCCTGATTCCGCTGGTGATCTGCGGAGTGATTCTGTCGACGCTGCACCAGTCTTCGCTGGGAACCCTGTATCTGATCCTTCCGGAAAAGCTACACCCGTTCTGGTATAGCCCGCTACTGCCGGTCTTCTTCTTCCTGTCGGCAATTGCGGTGGGGTTGGCGATGACAATTTTCGAATCGTCGTTGAGCTCCCGGCATTTTGGCCTGCACCTGGAACTGCCGGTCCTGCAGGAACTCGGAAGGGTGCTGGTGGTCGTGCTGGGCGTGTACGGCATTCTGCGGTTTGAAGATTTGGCGAATCGCGGCGCCCTGAAAATGGCATTCCATGCGGGGTATGAGACGTACTTGTTCTGGCTGGAAATCATGCTGGCCATCATTCTTCCATTGTCCTTGCTGGTGCAAAAGAAAGTAAGGAACAGTGCCACGGGACTTTACCTCTCCGCCGTGCTGGTGGTGCTCGGGTTCATCACCAACCGGATGAACGTGAGCATCACGGGCATGGAGGGATCTACGGGCGTGCGGTATTTCCCCAAGTGGAGCGAACTGGCGGTAACCGGAATGATCATCGGGATCGGGTTTGCCGCGTTTGGCCTGGCGGTGAAATATCTGCCCATCTTCCCCAAAGAAGAGGTTGCAGTAGAGAATTCGCCCGAGCCGTCGTCTGTGGCCGTGGGCGCAGTGATGGAGCATGCCGGAGACTGAAGCAAAGCGAAGCCGGTGGTTTCGGCTGACTCACAGCTTGAGCGCCAAGCTGAACCTGCTCTTGCTGGGCGCGATGCTGGTGATTTTTGCGCTGCTGGGGTATCTGAACGTTCGCCTGCACCGGCAACACTTGGAGCAGAACACGCTGCAGGCGGCAGAGCGGATCAGCGACGTCATCAAGCAGGGCACGACCGACTACATGCTGCGCAACGACCGCAGCGGGCTTTATCAGTCGATTCAGACGATCGCGGCTGAGCCCGGTATTTACAAGATCCGCATCTTCGACCAGGAAGGCCGCATTACGTACACCACCACGCCGAGCGAGCAGAACCAGGTTGTGGATAAGACGGGCGAGGCCTGTTACGCGTGCCACGCGCAATCGCAGCCGCTCGCTCGGCTGAATCGTCCGGATCGTTTCCGGATTTATCGCAACGGGGGCGGAAGCCGCGTGCTCGGGATTATTACTCCCATCGAGAACCAGCCATCCTGCTCGAACGCCGCTTGCCATGCGCATCCCGCGTCGCAGCAGATTCTGGGGGTACTCGACACAAACCTGTCGCTGGCCAAGGCTGACGTTCAATTGGCCGAAAGCAGTCGGATCATGATCGCGTATACCGCGTGTGGTCTGGTCCTGATCGCCGTTCTCAGCTGGTTTTTCGTGTGGAAAGTAGTGGGACGGCCGGTGCAAGCGCTGGAACGCGGCACCGATCGTCTGAAGGATGGCGATCTCGGTTACCAGATCACGGTCGAGTCTGAAGACGAGATTGGCGACCTGGCGCGCTCCTTCAACGACATGAGCAGCCAGCTGAAAGCCGAGCACACCGAAAACGTTGCCTGGACACATACCCTCGAACA
>QHVR01000161.1 GCA_003223595.1 Acidobacteriota bacterium | reverse complement strand
CTTGCGCGCCATGGAAATCAAGGCCGACGTCATTCTCAAGGCTACAAAAGTCGACGGCATCTACGACGCCGATCCCATGAAAGTGAACGGGGCGCGAAAGTTCAATCAGATTACCTACATGGACGTACTGAAGCTGGGGTTGAAAGTGATGGATTCCACCGCCATCAGCTTGTGCAAGGACAACGATCTGCCGATCGTGATCTTCAATTTGAATGAGCGCGGGAACATCCGGCGCGTGATTTTGGGCGAGAAGATCGGCTCGATGGTCTGCGCCTAAAAACTTGGCCACGGATCTTCACGGATTCCCACGGATAAAACTAGATCCGTGCCGATCCCTGAGAATCCGTGGCAGCTTGTTTTTTGGGGGTTTATAATTCGACGTTTTGAGTAAGGAAGGGATGGACTGAACTTATGGCCATAATGGCTTCGATTGGTGGATTAAGAGATACCTATGCGCAATTGAAGACGCGCATGGATAAAGCGGTGGACGATTTTCGCAAGGCAATGGCCGCGGTGCGCACCGGCCGCGCGTCGGTGCACATGCTCGACGGAATAACGGTCGACGCCTACGGCGCGCAGATGCCGCTGAACCAGGTAGCGCAAGTGCACGCGCCGGAAGCGCAGTTGATTACCGTCCAGCCTTTCGATCCCTCGCAACTCGGAGCCATCGAGAAGGCCATTCGCGGGGGAGATCTGGGGTTGAACCCCATGAATGACGGGAAAGTGATCCGCGTCCCGGTGCCCGCGCTCACGCAGGAGCGGCGGCAGGACATGGTGAAGCATCTGCATCGCATCCTGGAGGAACACCGCACGGCAATCCGCAACATCCGACGCGACGGCAATGATGCGATCAAGAAGGCGCTGAAAGACAAGAAGATCACCGAGGATGAAGAGAAGCGCTCCCTCGACGAGATCCAGAAGCTAACCGATAACGAGATCAAGAAGATGGAAGAGATGAGCAAGGCGAAAGAGAAAGAAGTGACCGAATTGAAGTAGGACCCAACCTTCGGAGCCATTCGGTACGGAATCTTTGCACCCGCCTGCAGTACCCCATGAGACGGGAGACAACCCACTCTCCGCTTTCCTATTTAGGCAACGTATAATCGGCTGAGCATGAAGCAGATTGTCAAAGCGGCGTGTCCGCACGATTGCCCTGATGCTTGCGGCGTGCTGATCACGGTTCAGGACGGGCGCGCTACAAGGATTCAGGGCGATCCTGAACATCCAGTCACTCGCGGATTCCTGTGTGCGAAGGTGGCGAAGTATCTGGACCGCGTGTATTCGCCTGAGCGCGTCATGTATCCCATGCGAAGGATTGCTGCCAAGGGTCCTGCAGCGGAGCTTCGCTGCGCCGGACAGCCGGCGGCCGCTGTCCCTACACATGGGAATGACATCTGGCAGCGGATCTCCTGGGATGAGGCTCTCGACGCGATAGCTTCACGCTTCCGCGCGATTTCTGATGAATTTGGGAGTGAAGCGATTCTGCCGTACTCCTATGGCGGTACTCTCGGCGCATTGAATGGCGGGTCCATGGATCGCCGCTTTTTCCACCGTCTCGGTGCGTCGCAATTGGATCGCACGATCTGCTCGGCAGCGGGCGAGGCCGGCGTCATTTCTGTTTTTGGCGTGAAGCTCGGCACGGAGCCGGAGCAGTTCCGGCATTCCAAATACATCATTGCCTGGGCCTCGAATATTCACGCCAACAACGTGCATCTGTGGCCGTTCATCGTGGAAGCGCAGAGAAACGGCGCGAAGCTGGTGGTGATCGATCCGTATCGCACGCGAACGGCCGAGTGCGCCGATTGGTATCTTCCCATCAATCCC
>QHVR01000160.1 GCA_003223595.1 Acidobacteriota bacterium | reverse complement strand
ACCACGCTGCAAATAGACCGTGTCCCCTGGGCTCAACGTCTGCAGATTCACCTGATACAGTGTCCGCCACGCTGTCGCCGTTGATGTCCCGTTATTCGTGTCCGCCCCGCCATTCGAGACGTAATAAGATGTCGCCCCTGCATTGAGGCACACTCCAAGCATCGCCACGGCTATCCACCGCGCCATAACAACCCTCCCAAATGTAGGTCGAAGTAGTTCGGAGTTCCTAACCCCTGATCCCTGCCCCTGCAGTTGCACCCCGCGAGCCCCCGCGCTCGACTGTCCTGCCTAAGCGCTCAGTGCAACCAAAACATCGGCATGTACGAAGCCTGCGGACCGTTCGGCGCCGGGGGCGTGATGCTCGCCGGAAGAATTCCTCCGCCTCTCGGTGTGATGGAAAATCCATTGCTGCCCTGCGCCCCTGAACTCCCACTTTCCGCCTTATAAAATACCGGCGCGTTCCCCGCCGAGCCATACAATGTCGGAGGAGTTGTAGTCGTATTACTGCTGTAGTACGCCAGGTAATATGCCCCTGGCAGCAGCACCGTAGATCCCTGTGCCCACGACAGCGTGTTTACTCCCGTTGTCCCCGCAAACGTACTCCCATGCATTGCTCCCGCGCTCAAGTTCAGTACCAACGCACCCGTGCTGTTGAACACTCCGAAGTCATAGTTGTACGTACTGGAACTGTCCGGATTGCTTCCCACGTAATAGCTGATCTGCGAAGTCTGCACCGCCAGCGGCAATGTGAATCCCCACATCAGGCACTTGTTCGCCGATGACGAAGGAACCGCGCCCGCAAAGGACGCTGACATCGGCATCATCCAACTACTCGACACTCCTGAAATCGACGCGTCCACATACGCCGTTGTCGCCAGCTTAGTCGAATTGTCGCGCGCACCCTGCGTCGTCGCCGTCGTTCCATTCGGCAACGCCGGGGTCCCAGATAAGTTCGCCGCCGTTCCCGTGATATTCGAATTCACCTTGGCCACCTGCACCGCCGCCCCGCCATTCTCTGACACCGTCAACAGCCCGTTCGTATCAAATGCCGCCTGCGATGTCCCTGCCAGCGGCGTCAGCCCCAATCCCGGCACCGGCCCGCTCACCGACCATGGCCCAGTCCCGATGATTTGTCCTCCCACCGTCACGTTCCCGCTGAAGTTCGCGCTCGTTCCGCTAAGAGGGCCACTCACCGTAGTCGTCCCAGTCAGAGTTGCAGATGCCAAGCTCGGCGAAGATGTAGTCGCAATCTGGCTCGGCGCTCCCCCATTCGCTGAAATGTAGAAGTTCCCGTCATTGGAAATTCCAATCGCCGAATCTCCGCTCGCCGCCGCTCCCATCGACGAACTCGGAGGCACGCTGCTTACCAGCCACGGCCCTGATACCTGTAGCTGCCCATTCACCGTCACATTCCCGCTGAATGATGCCGTGGCCGCCGAGATCCCTCCCGTTCCCCCATAACTCAACGTTGTCCCGTCATCCGTGAGTGCGCCCCCGCTTGCTCCCCCGCTTCCGCAATCCGATCCCGTCCCCGACACTACTCCCGTCGAACTCACATGCAGGCATTGTGACCCTGTGCCCGTGATCGGCAGCGTCACGCTCCCGCTCTTCACTACCAGCTGTCCCGTTGTATTCAGCGTCGGCAACGCCTTCCCATCCCCCACCAGCCCTGTGTCTTTCAGCATGTACTGCAGCCCGCCGCCGTTCACCGTATTGATGCTGTAGCCCGACGCCGTATTGCTGAAGGCAGTTGCCGGGATGCATCCAATGTTTCCGTTTGAACTTCCCCCCACGCTGCGCCACACGCAGTATTGCAAAGCCCCTGCTGTTCCAAAAAACATGATCTGGTTGTACTGCGATGCGCTCAAACTGGAAACGCCCGTCGTCGTCGACCCCGCCGTCCCCGCGACTGTTCCCCCACCCGCCGTGTATGCCACTACCGCATACGTGTAGCTCGTTGTCCCGCTCCCGCCCATCGGCTGAACCGCCGGCCCGTCCGGTGCCGCAATCTGCTCCACCGCCAAACCGGACAGTGATCCATCAATCCCAACAAACAGTTTCCCCGTCGCTCCCCGTGTGTGCTTCACCACCAGCGAACTCGTCTGATTCGGTTTGCTCGCGACATTCTGTATTGCCCAGTCATCGATCCCGGTCCCTCCTTGCCCCCCCGTCGACCGGAAAATCTTCAGCGGAGACGCAAAGCCGTTTCGATAAATCCCCCCGAAACTCATCTCGTCCATGGAACTCGTTCGCAGTGGAGAATTCCAATGCGCTCCCTGCGCCACGCCCATGTGTACCTCTCCCGCCTGGAACCCGGGTGTCTGGCAGCAGATTCCGTAAACCGTTCCATTCGTATTCTGCAGCGTGTTCGCCCACTCGTAGATCGTCCCCTGCGGCCCGAACGCACCCTGGCTGTTCGATCCAATCACCGTACCTGTCGGCGCCTGCGTCAAATTGATTTGGTTCCCTTCCACCAGGTACACCGCCGCCGTCGTTCCCAGGTTAATGGGAAACGTATTCGCCGCGTTGTAATCGCTAATCCCGATGTCATTACCCACCACATTCACTCCGCCCGTACAGCCCAATCCTCCTGCCGCGTCATTTGCGGTATTGATGAATTGCCCCCCATCCGTCGCCTCGTTATACAAAATGCTGATCGGTCCCGACGCGCAACTCCCAACGTAGATGTCCGCCCCATTCGCCCCGAACACCGAGTAGTTCCCATTCGCCGTAAACATGTTCCCTAGCATGCGCATGTTTCCCGCGGCGTGCCGGATCCCCTGGTAGCACGAGGAAATGTCGTTGTTCTCCGCTTTGTCATTGTCTGAAGC
>QHVR01000159.1 GCA_003223595.1 Acidobacteriota bacterium | reverse complement strand
TGCGCGTGCGGGAGAGGTGGTCCCAAACTCTGAATACAAGGTGCTTGATCCCATTCGTCACGGGAATCTCACTGTGTTTCCCGTGGTCGCGGCGAAAAGTTATCCCACCAGCGAATTCTTGACCCTTGACGAGGGGCTGCGCTCTGGAGAGGTCATCGTTACGGAATCGGGGAGCGTGCAAGGGCTGATTCGCAGGCATCCGAATTCAGGGATTCGTCACGACGGGGCGCAAGTCAACCGGCTGGTGCTGGTCAACAATTCCAAACGCCCGCTGCTGCTGCTCGCTGGCGAGGTGGTCTCTGGCGGCAAGCAGGATCGTGTGATTGGCAAAGATAGAATCGTGCCCGCCGAAAGCGACCCCGTGGATCTCAGCGTGTTCTGCGTTGAGCCCGGCCGCTGGGTCGCCACCAGTGAACATTTTGGGGCTTCCGAGGCGCTTTATGGCGGGGTCGCGAATGATGCCAAATTGCCCGCACCCATGGCGATCATGGTACAGCCCTCAGTGCGCGCCAAAGCGATGGGGGACAAGAATCAGCAGGCAGTGTGGGACGCCGTGAACGCGCAGAAAACTCAGGTCGCGACCAGGCTTTCCATGGCGGCGCCGGTGCAAGCGGAAGTCGCAGGCACGAGTTCCTATGCGCGAGTGATGGAAAATTCCGAGGTCCGCAAGCAGGTGGACGCGGTGGCCAAGCCTATCGAGCAGAACTATCAGAGCCTGATTCACCAGTTGCGCGATCGCAATGCGGTTGGGGTCGTGGTGGCCGTGAATGGCCGCGTGATCTGGGCTGACATTTTTGCCAGCAGTGACTTGCTGGCGAAGTATTGGCCCAAACTGGTTCGATCGTATGCTTCGGAAGCGGTGGTCACCCGCGCGAAAGATGTAGACGTGAGCGTGCATCGGGCGCAGGAATTTCTCGCCGACATGGAAGGCCGGCGGGAAACAATCGAGAATGAACCGGGAGTTTACCGCCACACCGAAGTGAGCGGCGACGGATTCAAAGCCTTCGCGCTAACGTCGTTGCTGCCGAAGACGGGATTCGACGTGCACGTGGCGAAGATGGCGGAGTGAAAAGGCTTTCACCACAGAGGACACGGAGGAACACAGGGGAACTCCCTTACTTGGGCTATTGAGCGCTTTTCGCTTCGTACCAACTGCGCCAGGCTGCGGTGTCATTCGGCAGATTCTGGTGGGTGATGTCGTTCAGGGCGTGGAATGCCCAGGCGTGGGTTGAGGCATCAAGCGTGGGATCGTCGGTGTAGTTGAGCAATTGCGGAAGCGCGGTCATGCGCTGCTCGGGCGTGAATAAGCCGGATTGCGCAATCCCGCAGGCGGCGCGCTCCCGGACCAGCGCTGACGGATCGTCGTGCATGGCCTTCAACAATGGCTCGATGGCTTGATCGCGGCCGGTGAGAGCCAAAGACTCCGCGGCCCAATGGCGTGAGTCCTCATCCGAATCCTTCAAATGCGAGATCAAAATCTGAAGGATCTGATCGGTTTGAAAGCCGCGATTGGCCATCAGTCCGAGTGACCAGAGGGCCCAGATTTTTTGGGAGTGATCGGTCGCTTCGACAGTTTGCAGCAGAGATTCCAGGCTGGCGGAATCTTTCGCTAATCCATAAGCAACCAGTTCCACTTCCACGCCCGATTCCCGCACGCGCAAGTCGTTGGAGTCCAGCGCCGCCGTAGTCAGAGTCGCCATTCGCGAATCCCAGCGCAGCTTCCCCTGCCATTGCTCCAGGTGTGACGCAATTTGCTGGGGTGCCGCCGCGTTCTGGGCCACGGCCAGCTGGAGCAGAGTTTCTGCTTGTCTCTGCGGACCCATGCGATCCAGCTGCTGCAGATTTTTTGCGGAGGCGGGTTTGTTCTCCGCGCCTGGTATGAATTGGTCCAGCCGTGGCAAAACGGGATGCGTGCGCCCCATCGTGCCAACCAGCAGAGCTACAAAAACCCCTACGAGCGCCGCAATGATCGATGCAGCCCTTGCGTCCTGA
>QHVR01000158.1 GCA_003223595.1 Acidobacteriota bacterium | reverse complement strand
AATGGCTGGGAGGGGTCCATACCACACGAGTCTAGGATCAGGCGCGAAATAGGGTAAAGTTACTTCGGGTCAAAAGCCCGAACTTCGGTGCCAATTCATGTTCGCGCGATGGGACGGGGCCCCATTTTGCGGATCGCACCCAAAATTGATCAGGAGGAAGTCATGGCTTTCAATTCGAAGTGGTGGATTTCCATACTCAGCCTGTCCCTGGCAGCGGTCGCGGTCGCTGCGGCTGGTCCGGGATATCACGTAATCAAAACCTACAAGTTGGGCGGGGAAGGCGGGTGGGATTACCTCACCGTCGACGCCAGCGCGCGGCATTTTTATATTTCGAGGG
>QHVR01000591.1 GCA_003223595.1 Acidobacteriota bacterium | reverse complement strand
GCAGATTGAGCATGGACTGGGCAGCGGCGTGGTCATTTCTCCCGATGGCTACATCGTCACCAACAATCACGTGATTGAGGGTGCGGTGGACATCCGTGTGACCACGAGCGACCGCCGCGTGTTGAAGGCGAAGTTGGTAGGCGCTGACCCGATCACAGACCTCGCGGTCTTGAAGGTAAGCGAGGCGAATCTCGCGAGCGTTCCCTGGGGAGATTCGACACAAGTTCGTCCGGGGCAGACGGTGCTGGCATTCGGCAATCCTTATGGATTCCGCTTCACGGTGACGCGTGGAATCGTGAGCGCCATTAACCGTTCGAATCCTGATTCGAACCGCAGCAAGCCAGGCGAGTTTATTCAGACGGACGCGGCCATTAATCCCGGCAACTCGGGCGGGCCGCTGGTCGATTCGCGCGGGCAAGTGGTGGGAATCAACACTTTCCTGGTCTCTCCCTCCGGCACGTTTTCCGGGATGGGCTTCGCGATTCCAACTCAGATCGTAAAGCCTACGGTGGACGAACTGATTCGAGATGGCAAGGTGGAGCACGGCCGGATCGGAATTGCCATTAACGACGTCACTCCGGAAAACGCCAAGTTCTTCGGAGATTCCACCGCCATGGGAGCGGTAGTGACGCAAGTCGACCCCAACTCGCCGGGAGCGAAGGCTGGCATTCAGATTGGCGACGTTATCACGCAGATCAACGGCCAGAAAGTGAATGACTCTGGAGAGTTGCAGGTGTACGTCGTACAGCAGAAGCCGGGCACGAAGCTCGATCTCACTGTTCTGCGCAACGGCAAGACGGAAACGGTTCCGGTTACGCTCGAAGCGTTGAACGCCTCCGGCGCGAACAATGCCAATGCAACCGAAGGCCAAGGCAAGATGCGCTGGGGCCTGGGGTTGGGCGAACTGAGCTCGGATATCCGGCAACAATTGCAAGTTCCGGGCAACGTGCACGGCGCCGTCATTGAGCAGGTACGTCCGGGAAGCTCCGCAGACAACGCCGGACTGCAGCAGGGAGACGTGATCCTGGAAGTGAACCGCCACAAAGTCTCAAGTCCTGCGGACGTGCAGCAGGAACTGTCGAAAGTTGCGGCGGGACAGGATGCGCTGTTGCTGGTGTGGTCCAACGGCGGAAATAGCTTCCGGGTATTGCATTACCCCGAAGGCGCCTGATGATTGTTCCTCTGTGGTCCTCTGTGTCCCCTGTGGTAGAAGCTTTTTACCACAGAGGACACAGAGGGCACGGGGTAGAGGCGTAGTGAGCTACATCTCTACAGGCAACAATACAAAGAATAGGGACACGCCGCAGCCGAGCGATTGCGGCGTGTTATCTTTTTTGCGCATCTCAAGTGAAACATCCCACATTTGTGAGGTACATCTTGAGCCGCTCGCTTGCTTTTCTGGCAGTCATTCTTCCCGTCGTGGCTACTGCACAAACCGCTGCTCCTCAATTGACAGCCAATCCGATCTTCGAAAAACAATGTGCTAAGTGTCATGGCAAGACTGCGGAAGGCCGACACTTCGCTGGGCCGTCGCTGGTCTCAGGCAAATCCACATCGTTATCCGAAGAAGAGTTGCGCAATATCATCAGCAATGGAAAAGGCCGCATGCCGAAGTATGCTGGCAAGCTAACGCCGGAGGAGATCGATACACTCGTACATCAAATCACACAAGCTCGCGGCAAGTGACTCCTTATGCTTCCCAACCGCCGGGCTTCGCTCGGCTGGACAGCCGATGGCGGCTGTCCCTACACAGACGAAAAGTCCCGGCCTGAGGCCGGGACTCATCTACAATTTCCGAATCGTTCCTCACATCATTCGTAACTAGGACGCGCGACGCTGGCGGTCCAGGTTTTCCTTGTCCTCTTCGTTGTTCTGTTTTTGGCCATCTTTTTTTTGTTGATCCAATTGGCCTTGCTGCTGGCCAGATGGATTGCCGTGCTGCCCGGATGTTTCGGGTTCTCCGGTTTCCTGGCGGTTCCGTTCCATGTCATCTGCAGCCATGGTTAAGTCCTCCTATTCCCGTGCCCTGCTGGGCGCACACTTGGTTGCTCTTTCGGGGAAAGGAGTTTGGATGAAAGCGGGAGATAACAACCGTTGTAGAGCTATTTGTTTTCCGAAATGACCTGTATGGATGGGGCTGCTTGAGGTTGGACCGTTCTCAGGTGCTCGAGTTCCAGCTGGACTCTTTCCCAGGCGGAGTGGTCCGCCTTGGTGGTCAGGGGGGCGCGGGGGTCTTTATAGAACTTCAAGATGTTCTGTTGCAGGTCTGGGGTGACCTGCTGGAAATTATCCTTCGAGAGCTGATCCAGAAGATGTGCGTAGGTTTTGTCGGTGAGCTTGTATTCGCCGGCGTCGGTGAGCCGGCCGGTGTCGAAATCGGTGTTGGTGAGTTGCAGATCGTTGGCCTTCACTTCTCGCAGAAGGTTCTTGTAATTGTCCAGCGTGCGATTGACGCTGGCAATGTACAGGTCCTCAGTCTTACGAGTGGGAATCTTGAAGTCCAGTGCTTTGAAGGGCCCGACCTTGGGAACGAACTTTAGAAAGAATGCCAGCACCCTGGTTCCGAATCCGGGGCGACGATATCCCTTGCCCCACTCGCGCTGGTAGTCCGCTTTCGACAGGTAATAGCGGAATTTCCTGGCGTTTGCATTCGGGGTCTCGGCGACCAGTTGCTTATTGCGAGCGAGCAGCGCCACCCTGGTCATCTCCGGAACAATTTTGCTGATGGCACGGCGGAAGGTTCCAATGGCCATATCTTCATTCGGAATTACCTCTTTCAGCGGAATGCCGTAGGTATCCTGGAAGGCTCGCTCCAGGACTGGCTTGGAGACCTCGAATCCGATGAAGTCGTGGTAGCGATCGGAGGTATAGCGATTCTTGGCGACCTGCACCATGTCGAAACCGAATTCGGTGCGAATGTGAGCTTTGGGATTGTCCTCGTACGTAACCTCGTTGCCGTATTTTTTGCGCAGATCGGGAAACAGAAGGCCAACGGATTCGTTCACCGTGGGATGACCCATATTGTCGGCCGAGTAGTGAGCGAGAGCGCCGAGAGCGAAGGCGTATTCGTTCAAGTCGCTGGATTCATGAATGAGGTTGACGATGAAATCGCCGCTGCGCACGTAATGCGTCAGATCGCTGAAGTATTTATTGCCAAAAGGGTAGTAGCCCATGTCCTGCACCAGGCAGCCACCGTAAGCGAAGGCGTGGGCCTTCTTCAGATCATCGGGAGTGGCATTGGGGAAACGCTTCAGCAGAAGCGGCTGGATGGTGTCTTTCCAAAGGAGGTCGACGACTTCTTCATGGGTCAAAACGGAGAAAGCGGCGCATAAGCAGCTTAGCGCCAGAAGCGCTGCCAGGGCCAACAGCGTCCGTCTGAATGGCAGGAGAAGTCGAGTCATAGAGTGCCGGGAGCGGCGAACACCTGTTGCTGGTTAACTGCCTTAGACGCCTCCTTTTTGCGGAATCACAGTGTACCGCCAGAATATGGCCGGTTTGCTTAGTGTGTGCGCAGAGGCTCCAGGGTTGCTTCCCCGCCAGGGAAAAGCAGCGACAGATCTTCACCCATGGCACTCTGAGGAGAAACTCCGTGCCCTCTAAGTACTTGTGCGGTACAGACATATTTTCAGGCGGATACAAGGTTCTCGTTACTGACAGAAGCTCTGCCGCTCGGTAACGTGGACACTTGTTTGAGGCCTTGGGGTGGAAACATCCCAGCCTGGATCGCGGAGAGGCCACTAAGCCGCGAAACTTGAACGGTTGAAAAACAGGAGAAGAAAATGAGCATCTGGACAATTCTGTTCGTTATATTGCTGATCGCATGGATCACCGGCTTTTCGGTCTTCCACGTAGCCGGAGGCTTGATTCACCTGCTGCTAGTGTTCGCGGTGATCTCCCTGATCTTGCACTTTGTGATGGGACGACGGGCCGTCTGATTGGCAAGGCATCCCGCAAGTCATGAATGATCGACGAGGCCGGCGCAAGATCGCGCTGGCCTCACATTTCTCAACTGCCATTACTCAACTGGCGATGGCTCGAGGTCCGGCCTTTATGGTCGCCCCGGCGTTCTCCGCTGGTTGTTCCTGCTTTGTGCCGCCAGTCCCGTTGGTTTCCACCAGCTTTTGAATCTGAAAGAAAGCCTCGGAAAAATTGGTGCAGACCGCATCCGTACACGCCCTGCCGATTCGTTCTTGGGCTTTGGGAACGCCGCCCGCGAATCCCCACAGGCCGACAATGACGGTCAGATCCGGGAATCTCCCGTGCAACCGTTTGCAAAGCGAGCGAGCCTGTCCGACGGCAAACGGAGGCAGGGCGGAAATGCAGGCAATGACGAATTGCCCTCGCTCGACCTGGGTAAGCATGTTCTCCACCGTGTCGATGGGGAGCGCGCGAACGTTTGTGGCTCCAGCTTTCTGCAGCAATTGCGCCAGCATCATGCCCACGAGTTCGTCGGCTTGGTCCCTGGCGGGAATGGCTACAATGCTGGCGTGAGCGAAATTAGGATTGTTGAGATAGGTTTCCACACCAGAGCTGCGCGGCTCCGCGTTGTAGCGTTCCGCAAGATCTTCGATCAGCTCGCGGGTGCTTTGAGCGACGAAGTCTGCAGCTCGATCGTCGATCACGCCAGTGTGCCGATCTTCTTCCGCTAATCGCAAGGCTGGCACGAGAAGACATTCATAGACATTTTGCAGGCTCTTGCCTTCCAGATAGGAGTGAGCCAGGTCGGTGGCCTCGTCCGGATCGGTGGCCAGCAATCGTTGATAGTAGTTTTCCTCGGGCTTCAAAGGAGGAGCGTCCCCCAACAAGACTTCGAGGAAACTCATCTGGGGCACGTAGCGGCCGACGAGGATCAGACAGAGAGTCAGAGGGACGGAGAGGACAAGTCCGACAGGGCCCCACAAAGTGGCCCAGAATACGGCAGCCACCAGGATCGCAAAGGGAGTGATCCCGGCGTGAGAGCCGTACAACCACGGCTCCACCGCGTTGGCAGTAATAATTTCCAGAGCCACAAAAATCGCAAACACGTACCCAGCATGATTCCATCCGGGAAACACCGCGACTGACAAGGCAACCGGGAACGCGCAGGCAATCCACACTCCGACATAGGGCACAAAACGCAGTGAGGTGGCCAGTGCGCCCCACAGGAGCGCGTGCGGAACTCCGATGAAGTACAAAGCGGTTCCGAAGATACAGCCATAGCAGCTGTTGACTAGAAATTGCAGCAGCAGGTAGCGGCTTAAACCCTCGCTGGCCTCCTCCATCGCTTGGGTGACGACGCTCAGTCTGCCCTGCCCGCCCAATCGGATCAGGCGGCTTCGGAGGTCTTCCCAGTTGATCAACATGAAGGTTACGAAGATGATGACCAGGCCCGCGGTTTCGATCGATCCCGCCAGCGGGCCCAGCAGATCCCGCAGTTCCTGGAAGAAACTGGCAGGAGGCCTGGTGACCTGCACGGAGATCGGGGACCGGGAGCCGCCATTGGTCTTGCTTCCTGACTGTCCGGAAGGGCCAGTTAACTGCTGATTCAGTTGCTGAACGGTATCTGTGGCCTGAAGGATAGGGGTGTTGTGGTGCGACCGCAGGGCTCGAAGTTTTTGCTCGATATTGGTGCGATATTCAGTCAGATGGGTCGTGATCTCAACCAGCTGGGAGCCGATTTTCCATCCCACGAATACGGTCATGGCCAGGCAAAGGGCCATCACGATCAGGACGGCAGGGACGCGCCCGATACGCAATTTTTGAAACCAGCTGACCAGAGGCGTGAGCAGGAAACTTAGAACGAAAGCCAAGGCCACGGGGATGAAGATTTCCCGGCCGAAGTACAGCAGGGCGATCGTGACCCCAACGGCAATGACGAGGAATGATCTTGGATATGCTGTACCTGCTGTCGGATTCGACGACCTTGCCAAATTCCGGCCTCCCCAAGGTGCAGCGAATCAGTGCGAAATCCGGTTGCGCCGAAGTCTATCCCACACGCTTGAGGCGGTACTCCGTCGGCGGTTCGTCAACGCTGGCCTCTCCGGTGGCGGCAATGTCCTGCGCTCCGGTTCGCTTCAGGATTTCTTTCGCACGCTTGGTGGAGTCGGAGTTGTCGGAGTGAACTGAAAGCAGAATGCCTCCGTTCTTCACCTGGCCTTCATAGCGTTTGGCCTCGTACTCCGGGATGCCCATGCCGATCAAGGCGCCGGCAATTCCGCCGACGGTGCCACCTACCCCGGCTCCGGCCAGTGCGGTCATGACAGGTCCAGCCGCGATAAACGGACCAAGGCCGGGAACGGCGAGGGCGCCAATGCCCATCAGCCATCCCAGGGCGCTACCCAGAATTACCCCGGTGCTGGCGCCGGTCGTGGCGCCCTCCGGCGCTTTCGTGTTCTTCTCGTGTGCGAAGTCGCGTGTGCCAGCGCTTTCAGGGAACAGCACGGAGATATCGGTGTTTCTGAACCCATCGGACTTCAATTCGTTGACGCCGATTTCCACGCTGATGATCGAGGGATACAGCCCGAAAACCGCGGTGTTTTTTTCTGCCATGCAAAACTCCACTCCTGATAAAAATCGTCAGCGCTTGGACACGGATCCCTGCAAATCGAAAATAGTAACGCGCTCCATCCCATGCCTATAAGGTGCGATCCTTAATCAACAAGCGGAATGTCTGTACCTGCAAACACTGAGCAGCAGCCCTCGCAACCACACCTGATTCGCAGAGTTACGCCGCCGTATTGATGTCTGTGGGCAAAGGGCTACGCTCCGGCTTCGGGTCCACTCGAGCTAGGCAACCGCCTGAGTACTTACCCGAGATGGAGTTCCAACGAATCAGGAGCATGTCCGAGACCATGCGGGCACCGTCCAGCAGAGGATTGATGCGGGTTCTGGTGTCGTGTCCCCAGCGTACGGGGACTTCCACCATGCGGAAGCCAAATTGATTTGCGAGGAAAAGAATCTCCGGATCGAATCCCCAGCCCTCGACGCGCTGCAAGGGGAACACCGCCCGGGCCGCCTCGCGGCGAAAGGCCTTGAATCCGCATTGCGTGTCTTTGAAATCGAGTCGCAGCAGCAATCGGAGCAGCAGGTTGAAGACTCGGCCGAGAAACTGGCGTGCGAGGGATTGCCGGCGTGTCTGCAATTCGCTGCGAGCCCAGCGGGATCCGATCGCGATGTCAGCGCCGCCCGCGAGCGCCTGCAATAACTTCGGGGCTTCTTCGATGGGAGACGACATATCGGCATCCGTGAAGAGTATGAATTCCCCGGTTGCGTTAAGCACTCCATGGCGCACGCTGTAGCCTTTGCCCCGGTTTCCGGGGTTCTCCAGAAGACGCACGATGCCCGTATTGCGCTCGTAGCTGCGCACGATTTCAGCGGTTCGATCACGCGAGCCATCATTGACCACGATGATTTCAGCCCTCCAGCCATTGCCGCGGGCAAACGCCAGAACCCGATCCAGAGTCGGGCCCAGCCGTTCTTCTTCGTTATAGGCAGGGATGACGATGCTGAACGTAGGAGATGCAGTCAAAAGGCACCATTCTGTAGTAATTTATTCCCGCGAAAGCGAGAACCAGCCCGTCGGGGCGGGTTCCGCCGCTTTGCTTAGAGATGTAAGTGGCTGCACAGGTTGCGATTTAAAGAAGGTGGGGAGTGCCCCTAAGGGCTGTACCACCTCTGGGCCCGAGCTACAGGAAAAACCTTAGGGTGACCGGGTGCCGCTTCATGGTCCAATAACAGGTAATCTCGGGCATTGGCAGTGGTCCGAGAAGAGGCTCTCCCCCTCTATCTTCAAACGTAAGCAGAACTTATTGGTGATCGGCAACCGCGTGCCTGCACGATTGAATTCGGCTGAGAACGCCGAAGAGAAATCGCAGGCGCGCTACCCGTCCCGGAGAAATGCATGAAAAGGTCAGCAGTCAACGAAATCGTCCCAGAAGAAAAAGAGGCGATTGCGACCCTCCCCAAAAATGGCAGCAAAGACGGTAAATCGAAAACACCCGAAGAGATCGATCTCACTGCGATCCTCACCAGCTTGCAGAGCATGCGGGATGGCGATTTCTCCGTGCGGTTGCCGGGCACATGGGTAGGGCTCGCAGGCAAAATCGCCGATACGTTCAACGACATCGTCTCCGCCAATCAGCACATGTCCGAAGAACTCAAGCGCGTCGGACAGGTCGTGGGAAAACAGGGCATGACGCGCGAGCGCGCCCGTTTTCACGAGTCCCGGGGTGCGTGGGGCGAGATGGAAGTCTCCGTCAACACGCTGGTCGAGGACCTGCTCCGGCCAACGACTGAGGTGACGCGCGCCATCGCCGCCGTCGCTCAGGGCGATCTTACGCAGGGCGTGCGGCTGGATGTGGATGGACGTCCGCTGGAAGGCGAGTTCTTGCGCTCGGCAAACCTCGTCAACACGATGATCCAGCAGCTTGGCGTGTTCACCGCTGAAGTCACGCGCGTGGCCCGCGAAGTCGGAACCGAAGGCAAACTCGGCGGACAGGCGCAGGTGCCGGACGTAGCGGGCACGTGGAAAGACCTTACCGACAACGTGAACCTGATGGCCAGCAACCTGACTGGCCAAGTGCGAAACATCGCAGAGGTCGCAACGGCCGTGGCCAGCGGCGACTTATCACGAAAAATTACCGTGGACGTCCGCGGCGAAATCCTTCAGCTGAAAGAAGCCATCAACACGATGGTGGATCAGCTGCGATCGTTCGCGTCGGAAGTTACGCGTGTAGCTCGCGAAGTGGGAACTGACGGAAAACTTGGCGGACAAGCTGTCGTCCCGGGTGTCGCCGGAACCTGGAAAGATCTTACCGACTCGGTAAACGCTATGGCCGGAAACCTCACGGCCCAGGTGCGTAACATCGCTGAGGTCACTACGGCCGTCGCCCGCGGCGACTTGTCGCGCAAGATCACGGTAGACGTGAAAGGCGAAATTCTCGAACTCAAAGACACCATCAACACGATGGTGGATCAGCTGAACGCGTTCGCAGGCGAAGTTACGCGCGTGGCACGCGAAGTGGGAACGGAAGGCAAGCTCGGTGGACAGGCGCAGGTGCCTGGCGTCGGCGGTACGTGG
>QHVR01000356.1 GCA_003223595.1 Acidobacteriota bacterium | reverse complement strand
CCAGACTCAACGTCGAAAAAGTACGAAATTGGCTTCACAACGCAGGATGGTGTCGGGCGCGGTTGACCCTCCTCCTGCACGTCCTTCGCTGGTCCAACTTCAACCGCGATGTGCGTGTTATCGCGCCAACCTCTTGAAGTGACGGTTCGCACGCACTCCTGAGGAAATTGCTGAGCGATATCTCTGAGGACTGGAATTTCTGTCGCTGCCTCTGTCGTGGGATTCAGCAATATGTATTTCGTGTTCCACCCGGAATCAGTTCCCCACGTCCATTGCGACACCTCTACGACCATCCGGTCACCCGAAGGAGACCATCGAATGGCTTCAACGCCATTGCCGTCGTAAACAGTTCCGTCGGGCAACCGCTCAGGTTTTTGCTGAAAAGCAAGGCGGGGCTTGTGACCACGTGTTGCGATGTAGACACCGGTGTTGTTTTCGCATGAATACTGTCGGGAATGCTCTGCCGTCACGACCGCGAATACAGTTCCCCGCACTGACTTGAAAGCTGGCGTGCGCACCGACCGGGAAGCGCTGTCTCGCCCTTTTGCGTCACGTACACATTCTACGTACGCGGTCGCAAGCGGTTTATCACGCTGCGCAACGGCTGCTGATGCCAACGCGCAGAGGAGCAGGGATAAAAACTTGCTTGCTCGTATTGATGCGTACTGACGCACGGCTCACGGGCCTCGATACCGCATAGTTTACGCTCGGGCCGCAAAGATTGTTGTAAGCAGGCGTTTACACGTTTTGACCATCCAAGTGGATTCCTAAAATCTGAAGAGGTAGGATGCTTTTACGAAGAATTGGCGGCCATCGTTGATGTAGCCGCGCGGGCCCGTCATTATGAATCCCGTAATTGGATCTACTGCCAAATTACGGTTGAAATTTGCCAGAT
>QHVR01000355.1 GCA_003223595.1 Acidobacteriota bacterium | reverse complement strand
CTGGAACCGCAGGGCACGAATCCAAGGAAATCTTGTCAAGGGGGTAAAAGGGACGAAATTTTCGTAAGTGATTGCGAACAAGAGAGAAATATTTTTTGAATTTTTTCCGGTCAGGGTTGGTGAATTTGCTATTCTGAATATAGAGAGTGAGAAAAGAAAGATCTCCCTTTAAAAAGGCGCGCCGAAAAGCGCGCCTTTTGACTTTTGGGGAGAATTCACGAATTCATACCGAGTGTTGGCGATGATCAAGAAAAAAGGGAAGAAGAGCAAGAAGGCATCAGGCAAGGACACCAAGAAAGCGGCAAAGACGAAAAAAATTCGGAAGAGCAAGCCGAAGAAAGAGCGGGACGCGAAAGAAGTGAGGCACGAGTGTTCGAAACTGGTGAAGGAAGATGCGAGAGAAGTAACGGTGGCAGTGATTGGAGAAGCGAAAAAGGGACAACTGGGGCCGATGAAGTATCTGTTTGAGATGGCGAATATTTTTCCGCAGGCCGACGATGGGAGCCAGACGTCGGCCGAGGAGGAATCATTGGCGGAAACGCTGCTCAACCGACTTGGAATTCCAACTCATCCTGTGGTGGCTGACGAATACGAGAAGGCTGCCAACGAGGTGATCCCGGCGGGGCTGGCCGGGAAAGAGGACGCGGATGAGGAATTGGAGCCGGAGAAGGCGCCGGAGAAGCCAGAGATTGATGCGGTTCCGGACGCGATGATCGGGTGCGAGTGATTCTGTACAATTAGTGGGATTTTCGGGGCGAGGGAACTGGAGTCCGCATCCTAGCGGCAAAAGCGGCTGGGATGCGGATCACATTTCTTCGCCGGTTCCATTGGGCACTCCAGAACAGAAAGGCATCATAGGGTTGGAATGGATATTACCTGGGTGACGGATCGGATCGCGGTGGGCGGCGGGATCTGGACGGCGGAAAATATGGCGAAGGTCGCGGAGGCGGGAATCACGCACGTCATCGATATGCAGATTGAGTTTGATGACACGCCGCTGGGCGAGGAGTTTGGGGTTGAGGTGCTGTGGAATCCTACGGACGATGATTTCGAGTTCAAGCCGGCATCGTTGTTCCGGCGGGGAGTAGAGTTTGCGGAGACGGCGTTGCAGAAGGATGGGGCGAAGATTTTCGTGCACTGCGCGGCCGGGGTACATCGGGCACCGATGATGACATTGGCGCTGCTGGGATCAATGGGATGGGAAGTGAACGAGGCCATGGAATTGATCGAGGGGCGCCGGCCGGTGGCCGATTTCGCGGATGTGTACGTGGAGAGTGTGGAGAAGTTTCTTGCGCAGGAGCTCGATCGTCAGTAGGGTGTTCAATTCCAGGAGCAGGGATCGGCGATTAGGGACTAGGGATTCGATATAGACGAGTCGTGATGGAGGAGACGATGTTTGACGCTGGCAGCCGCCCTATGGTGCGGCTTTTTTATTTGGTGCTTACGGTGATGGTGACTTTGAGTATGGGGCTGAAGTGTGGAGGAGCGGCTCCTAATGCGGGGACCACGACGGTGTCGGACACGGTGTACCTGGCGGACGGGACGACAGCGCAGGGCAGTCTGATCATCACGTGGCCGGCGTTTGTGACTGCATCGGGAACGGCGGTGGCGGGGGGGAGCACAAATGTGGTGCTGGGAAGCAATGGTGCGTTGAGCGTGGGGCTGGTACCGAACGAGGGAGCGAATCCGGCTGGGGTGTATTACAGCGTCATTTACCAACTAGGGCCGGGGCAGGTGAGGACGGAGTTCTGGACGGTGCCTACGCAGTCTCCGGCGACTCTGGCGAAAGTGCGAACTACGCCTGGGGCGGGGCTGGCAGGACAACCGGTGTCGATGCAATACGTGAATTCGGCGCTGGCGGCGAAGGCGGATGACAGCGCGGTGGTGCATGTAAATGGGTCGGAGACGATTGCTGGCACGAAAAGTTTCAGCAGCTCGCCTAACGTGCCACAGCCGACTAATGCAGGCGACATCGCTACCAAAGCGTATGTGGACCAGACGGTGACCACGGTGGGTGCGGGGAGCTATCTGTCGAGCGCCGGAGGAACGATGACAGGTCCGATTACCCTGCCGGCGAATCCAGTTTCCGGAATGCATGCGACGACGAAGCAGTACGTGGACTCGGGGTTGAGCGGGAAGGCAGATTTGATTGCGGGACGGGTTCCGGTGAGTGAGTTGGGAACGGGTACAGCGAATTCTTCCAGTTGCCTGCTGGGGAATGGAACCTGGGGAGCGTGCGCGAGCGGGGGTGGCACAGGCAACGTGAATTCGAGCGGCACGCCTGCCAGCAATCAGGTGGCAGTATGGGCGGACGCGAGCCATATCCAGGGGCAGGCAAAAGCGGCGCTGGACGTTCGGGACTACGGAGTGGACTGCACCGGAGCGACGGATTCGAGCAGCGCTTTGAATACGCTGTTTACGGGCATCAGCAACCGGGTTGTGGATTTCCCGCAAACCTGCCAGATACGGGCGGATCATCAAGTTGTCATCTTTGGTCAGTACGGATTTGTACTGCGGGGAATGGGGGACCGTCCTGGAGTGGGAGGATACAACGGGCCGGCGATTTTTGGATGCAATGGGACGGCGGGACCGGTGGTTTACATCAACCGGTCGGGGTATGGACGGATTGAAGGGCTGGGCATTTATCCGAAAGGGGCAGGAGCTTGCTCGAGTTCGAGCTTTACCGGCTCGCTGCAGATCGATAACTCCGGGAGTGGAGGGGTGACGGGGCATCAGATCATTCTTGACCATCTTTCGCT